>JALVQQ010000221.1 GCA_027025395.1 Deltaproteobacteria bacterium
ACAATGTAGCCATAGAGGCGCATCTGATTCAGCCAATCGCCATGGAAGAGGGGCTCCGGTTCGCGATCCGTGAGGGTGGCAGGACAGTAGGCGCAGGTGTTGTCTCTGAAATTATTGAATAGTGCCGGAATAAAATTCAGGCCTTAAGGGGCTTCAGGCAGGTGGGCCTGCGGGTCACCCTGGCTGAAGCCATATAGCCTTCAGGAGAGGTGCGAGGGATGATGATCCCAACCCAGAGAATCAGAATAAGTCTCAAGGCATACGACCACAAGCTGCTTGACCAGTCTCTCACGGAAATCGTAGATACAGCCAGGAGGACCGGGGCAAGAATAGCAGGGCCTATTCCGTTGCCAACCAAGATCAGCCGCTACACTGTGCTGCGTTCTCCCCATATTGACAAAAAGTCCAGGGAGCAGTTTGAAATGCGCACGCACAAGCGTCTGGTCGATATTCTCGAGCCTACGCAGCAGACAATTGATGCCCTGATGAAGCTTGAGTTGTCAGCCGGTGTTGATGTAGAGATCAAGCTTTAACAAAAGAAGTGAATACGGATACTGAGATGTCAAAAATAAGAGGCCTGCTCGGCAAAAAAGTCGGAATGACTCAGGTTTTTGGGGAAGACGGCAGCAGGATTCCTGTAACTGTCCTGCAGGTTGGCCCCTGCACAGTGGTTCAGAAAAAGAGGCAGGAACGGGACGGATACAATGCCCTTCAGCTCGGGTTTCAGGAAAAGCCGCTGAAACGCCTCAATATGCCCGAAAGAGGTAAGATTGAAAAGTTGGGGCTTGATCACGGTTTCAGGTACCTTCGGGAGATAAAGGTGGATGATCCCGACGCCTTTGAGGAGGGACAGGTGTTGACTCTTGAGGATGCCGCTGTGGGCCTGCTCATCAATATTGTTGGCACTGCAAAGGGGCGCGGTTTTGCCGGCACGGTGAAGAGGCACGGCTTTTCCAGAGGGCCCATGGGACACGGTTCAAAACACCACAGGGCAGTTGGCTCGGCTGGAATGAGTGCCTACCCGGGCAAGGTGATCAAGGGCAAGAAGATGCCGGGCCGGATGGGTAATATGAGGCATACAGTAAAAAATTCAATGGTGGTTGATGTTCGCCCTGAGAACAATCTGCTGCTTGTTAAGGGACCGGTTCCCGGAGCGGTTAACCAGATGGTGATTATCGACTTTATATAACTTTAGCAGTATGCCGAGCTTTACCTGTGGAAGGCATACGGTGGTTATAGTTAATTCATGGCTAACAATTGAAATTTATCAGGTATAAGGCATGGCTACCCTTCAAGTTTATAACGCAGACAAAGAGAAGCTCAAAGAGCTCGAGGTAAGCGACGACATATTCGCAGTGGAGCCGCGAGAAGGCCTTTTGTATGAGGTAGTCCGTTGGCAACAGGCCAAGAGACGTTCCGGCAACTCCTCAACCAAAACAAGGGCAGAGGTTGCAGGCGGCGGCAGGAAGCCTTGGAGACAAAAGGGAACTGGCAGGGCCAGGGTGGGTAGCACGCGTAATCCTGTGTGGAGGCACGGGGGGGTTGCCCACGGTCCGAAACCCAGAGACTACAGCTATACACTTCCTAAAAAGGTTAGGAAACTTGGACTTCGGATGGCTCTCAGTGCCAAGGCCTTGAGTAATCGGCTCCTTGTTCTTGATGATTATGCCGTTGATGAGATCAAGACCAAGAAGGTGCGCTCGCTTTTGGACCGTTTCGGAGTTGACAGTGCCGTGCTGGTAGCTGAGCATGACGATACCACACTGCGTCTTTCGGCAAGAAATATACCCAAAGTGTCAGTTTTGCCACATTTAGGCCTTAATGTCTATGACCTGTTGAAGCATGAGTATCTTATCGTTACAGAGTCAGTAATAGGCGCACTGGAGGAAAGGCTCAAACCATGAGAGATATTTATTCAATCCTGAAAAGGCCGTTGGTAACTGAAAAGGCGACATTTCAGAAGGAAACGTCAAATCAGGTCGTGTTTCAGGTAGCATCGGATGCCAACAAGATCGAAATTAAAAAAGCCGTTGAGCAGATCTTTGGTAAAAAGGTTTTGGCAGTGCAAACCATGAACCGCAAGGGAAAGGTCAAAAGACAGGGTAGATACATTGGCAAAAGGGCCGATGTCAAAAGAGCCATCGTTAGACTTTATCCGGGTGAAACCATAGACTTTTTCGAGGGCGTATAATGGCAGTAAAAAAATATAAACCCACGTCACCTGCAAGACGGTTCATGAGTATCGTTCAGGACGAACAGCTTTCCAAGAAGAAGCCTGAGAAAGCTCTGCTTAAAAAGCTCAACAAGACCGGTGGACGCAACAGTTATGGGAGAATTACTGCGCGGCACAGAGGCGGCGGACACAAGCGTAAATACAGGGTTATTGATTTTCGCAGAAACAAGCTTTCGGTTCCCGCCAAAGTTGCGGCAATTGAGTATGATCCAAACCGTTCCGCGCGAATCGCCCTGCTCCACTATTTGGACGGAGAGAAAAGATACATTATAGCCCCACATGGTCTGAGCGTTGGTGATACCGTTATTTCTGACGAAGTCACTGATGTCAAGCCTGGCAACTGCATGCCCCTCAAGAACATACCATTGGGGACCCTGATTCATAATATCGAGATGAGGCCTGGCAAGGGAGGGCAGATTGTCCGCAGTGCCGGCACGTCAGCCCAGTTGATGGCCAAAGAGGGTAAGTATGTTCAGATTCGGCTCCCCAGTGGGGAAGTTCGAATGATTCTTAATACTTGCCGGGCAACGGTTGGGCAGGTTGGTAACCTGGATCATGAAAATATATCCATTGGCAAGGCGGGGCGTTCCCGGTGGATGGGAAGAAGGCCGCATGTCCGCGGTGTCGCCATGAACCCGGTGGATCATCCAATGGGTGGTGGCGAAGGACGATCCTCAGGTGGCCGGCATCCCTGCAGTCCCTGGGGATGGCCCACAAAGGGCTACCGTACCCGCAGGAAGAAGCCAAGTGATGCATTCATTGTTCGCAGGCGTTATAAGAAGTAGGCGAATTTTTAGATAAACAAACCAACAGTTTTTAAGGAGTCTGCACGTGCCAAGGTCAGTAAAAAAAGGACCCTTTGTCGATTCACACCTTCTAAAGAAGGTCGTAGAGGCAAATGAAAAGAAAGATCATCGGGTAATAAAAACATGGTCCAGAAGATCGATGATCATACCAGAAATGGTCGGACTTACATTCGCGGTTCACAACGGGCGCAAGTTCATTCCGGTCTTCGTTACTGAGAATATGGTAGGACACAAGCTGGGGGAGTTTTCTCCCACGCGTACCTATTACGGTCATGCCGCAGACAAAAAGTCCAAGAGAAAATAAAAGGATCGGTACTGAGCAATGGAAGCTAAAGCAATAGCGAAATACAGGAGAATATCGCCTCAGAAGGCAAGGCTGGTGGCGGATATTATCCGGTCCAAACCTGCGGATGAGGCATTGGAGATGCTATCCGTTATGCCCAAAAAGGCTGCCAGGATAATCAAAAAGGTACTTGAATCAGCTCTGGCAAATGCAGACGAAAATCCCAATATTGATGTAGATTCACTTTATGTGAAAACCGTCACGGTTGATCAGGGACCGCAGCTGAAGCGGTGGCGTCCCAGGGCAATGGGTAGGGCTTATGGTATTCGACATAGACTATCCCATATAACCATTATTTTGGATGAGTATTAAACAAAGCGGTTACAGGAGGAAGTTTTGGGACAGAAAGTCAACCCGATAGGCCTCAGGTTAAAGATAACTCGTTCCTGGGATTCAAACTGGTATGCGGAAAAGAAGGACTATCCTGCCCTTGTGCAGGAAGATTTCATGATCCGGAAATTTGTTAAGGAAAAGGTTTACCACGCCGGAATTTCAAAAATAGAGATTGAGCGCCCGGCCAAGAGGCTGAGGCTCAAAATTCATACAGCGAGGCCGGGAATCGTCATTGGGAAAAAGGGTGCCGAGATAGAGGCATTGAAAAAGAGCATCCAGAATATGGTGCGCAAGCCCGTTATGATCGACATAACCGAGGTGAGACGTCCAGAACTAGACGCCCAGCTCGTTGCCGAGAATGTTGCGTCACAGCTTCTCAGGCGCATTTCATTCCGCAGGGCCATGAAGAGGGCTGTGGGAATTGCCTTGAAGTTTGGTGCCAAGGGTATCAGAATAGCCTGTTCCGGCAGGCTGGGAGGGGCGGAAATGTCCAGGAAGGAGTGGTATCTTGAAGGTCGTGTCCCCCTTCATACCCTCCGTGCGGACATAGATTACGGGTTCGCAGAGGCAAATACCACCTACGGAATCATCGGTGTCAAGGTTTGGATATTCAAGGGTGAAGTGCTTCCGGACAAGGACGCTGAACTTCTTTCACTGAACGGCTAATGTTTTTGTGTCCTGAATTTCACCTAATCGCATAGTAAAGGTACACGCAAAATGCTCAGTCCTAAAAAGACAAAATACAGGAAGCGGCAGAAGGGAAGGCTTAAAGGGGTTGCCTCAAGGGGCAATACCCTTTCATTCGGTGATTTTGGTCTCAAGGCAATGGGTAAGGGCTATATATCCGCACAGCAGATTGAGGCTGCCCGTATCGCCATTACCAGACATGTCAAGCGCCGTGGCAAAATCTGGATCAGAATATTCCCTGACAAACCCATTACCAGCAAACCAGCAGAAGTAAGAATGGGTAAGGGAAAAGGCAGCGTGGAAGGCTGGGTTGCACCAGTTAAAGCTGGACGTATTCTGTATGAAATGGAAGGAATTGAAGAGAGCGTAGCGCGTGAGGCGTTAAGGCTTGCTTCTCATAAGCTGTCTGTTCCTACCAAAATTGTATCCAGGAGTGACGTGATATGAACGAGGCGGCGAAGTTAAGAGAGCTTTCCATGGAAGAACTTGCAAAAAAAGAGGCTGAGCTTAGGCAGGAAATGTTCAATTTGCGTTTCCAGCACGCTACATTGCAGCTTGAGAGCACAGCCAGGATCCGCCAGGTACGCAGGTCCATTGCAAGGGTATTGACTGTTATTAATGAAAAGGCCGGAGATTAATCCTGAGGAGTTGATATGAGTGTGGCCAAAGGTCTGCGTAGAACCCTTATCGGTACAGTAACCAGTGACAAGAATGACAAGACGGTCAGTGTCGTGGTGACAAGAAGAATACAGCATCCAATTTATGGCAAGTTCGTACAGCGCAGAAAGAAATACATGGCTCATGACCCTGATAACAGCTGCAGGGTTGGTGACACGATACTTCTTGAAGAGTGTCGGCCAATAAGTAAAAAGAAACGCTGGACTGTCAAAGAGATACTTGAAAGGGCCGTCTAGAAAGGAAGGCATGAGAAATGATCCAGCAGGAGAGTGTTTTAAATGTCGCAGATAATTCTGGTGCCAAGAGGGTAGCGTGCATTCGTGTTCTTGGCGGCACCAGAAGGAGATATGCCAGTATCGGTGACGTCATTGTCGTAGCTGTCAAGGAGGCTATCCCCAATTCAAAGGTGAAAAAGGGGGATGTAGCCAGGGCGGTAGTTGTCAGGACCGCCAAGGAAATCAGCCGTTCTGACGGTACATTGATCAGGTTTGACGAAAATGCGGCTGTCATAATAAATCAGTATGGAGAGCCGGTAGGTACTCGAATTTTTGGGCCAGTTGCCAGGGAGCTCAGGGCAAAAAGATATATGAAAATTATATCTCTGGCTCCTGAGGTCCTTTGATACCGGGTTTAAGGATATGAAAAAAGTCAAGACGTATCTCAGAAAAAATGACCGCGTAATGGTTATGGCCGGCAAGGATAAGGGCAAGGTTGGCAAGATATTACAGATTCTTCCAGCCAAGGGCAGGGCTCGGGTGGAAGGCGCGCAGATGGTCAAGCGGCATTCAAAGCCAGGTCCGGGAACCAGCGGTGGGATAATAGATATGGAAGCCTCGATACACCTGTCCAATTTGATGCTTTTGTGTCCGAAATGTACTGATCCAGTCAGAATATCCAGAAAAGTGCTTGATGACGGGACAAAGGTTCGCCTGTGCAAGAAGTGCGGCGAAGTGATTCCCACCGAGACCAAGTAGCCTGTTGGAGGCAGTGAAGATATGCTTTTGTTGAAGCGGTACCAGGAACAAAGTATTCCCCAGCTTGTTGAGGAGTTCGGATATAAAAATCCCATGCAGGTGCCAAGAATCGAAAAGGTTGTCCTGAATATGGGGCTTGGAGAAGCTATACAGAACTCCAAAATACTTGAGAGTGCTGAGAATGAGTTGGCCATGATTGCAGGGCAGAAACCGGTGATTACACGTGCCCGCAGGTCCATAGCCACTTTCAAGCTGCGTGAAGGCATGCCCATCGGGTGTATGGTGACCCTGAGACGAGGAAAAATGTGGGATTTTCTCACAAAACTTATCAATATTGCGATACCGCGCATCAGGGACTTTAGAGGGGTTTCACCAAAGGCCTTTGATGGAAGAGGGAACTATTCACTTGGCATAAGGGAACAAATTATATTTCCCGAGATCGACTATGACAAGATAGACAAGATCAAGGGAATGAATATAACAATCGTAACATCAGCCAAGACTGACGATGAGGCCAGATTCCTGCTCGCGACGCTTGGAATGCCTTTTCGAAAATAGCGCAAACTGAAGGAGGTACACCTTGGCACGCAAGGCACTAAGAGAGAAAGCGAGGCGTAAGCCGAAATTTGCAGTGCGCAAGTACAATAGATGCCCGCTATGCGGGAGGCCGAGAGCATTCATCAGGCAATTTGGAATATGCAGAATCTGTTTCAGGAAAATGGCATCCAGCGGCCTGTTGCCAGGCGTAACCAAGGCTAGCTGGTAAGGCGGAATTTGTACGGAGCAAATATAATGTCAATGACAGACCCAATTGCAGATTTGTTGACCAGAATAAGAAATGGTGCAAAGGCCAGGCATGAGAAAATTGACCTTCCTTCATCTAAAATAAAGACGGGAATCGCCGGCATTCTCAAAAAAGAGGGAGTTATCAATAATTATCGTGTAATTAAAGACGACAAGCAGGGGATTTTGCGTATTTATCTCCGCTACGAGGATGGAGAGCCGGTGTTCAATGAGATACAGCGAATTAGCAAGCCCGGTCGCAGAATATATTCCGGCAAGAAGACGCTGCCGACAATCAAGTCCGGATATGGTTTTGCCATAATATCTACATCGCGTGGACTTCTTACGGATGTGGAGGCAAGGGAACAGGGAGTTGGTGGTGAGGTATTGCTTTCAGTATGGTAGCTGTCCGAGAGGAGTGTGCCGGGTTCAGTTGAATATTAAAAACTAAAATCAGCATAACGAGAGCGTAAAAATGTCAAGAATAGGAAAATTGCCAATTACAGTGCCCAAGGGGACATCGGTCACGCTCAACGGGCAGTATATTGAGGTAAAGGGCCCTAAGGGTGTCCTCAAGAGGAACATCAGCTCAAACGTAACCGTCAAGATGGACGGTGATATCATAACTGTCTCACGAAATGACAATTCCAAAAAGTCGCGATCATTGCAAGGGCTCACAAGGGCCCTTATCGCAAACATGGTTACCGGAGTAACTGAAGGATTTGTGCGCGAACTGATCATTAACGGGGTTGGTTACAAGGTTGATGTAAACGGCAAGAACCTGGTTATGAATCTAGGTTTCTCACATCCCATTGAGTTTCCTCTTCCGGACGGTATTACCTGCAAGGTCGAGAAGCAGAAGGAAATAAAAGTGATTCTGGAAGGTTATGACAAGGAAGTACTTGGTTTAACAGCCGCTCGAATCAGACAGTATCGTCCGCCTGAACCGTACAAGGGGAAGGGAATCAGATACGCTGATGAAACCATAATCAGGAAGGCCGGAAAGGCTGCCGCCTGATGTATCAGAACAGGCAAGGATTCTTGGCGGCAACAGTGGTTTTTACTCTGTTGTTTAAAAAATGACAATATTTTCAGGAGTTCAGAAATATCATGGCCCAAAAAAACTCTAGGAGCACGGCCCGGTTCAGGCGCAAGAGAAGAATTAGAAAGAAGATTTCCGGCACGTCCAGCCGACCAAGACTTGCAGTCTTCAGAAGCGCCAGACACATTTACGCACAGCTGATTGATGATGAGAAGGGAGTTACTCTTGCGGCTGCCTCCACCGTGTCCAGGGAGATCAGTCAGAGGATAGCAGATGTCAAGGGCAAGACAGAAACTGCAAAAATAGTAGGACTCGCCATTGCCGAGGCTGCCAAGGAGAAGGGGATTGAACAGGTAGCCTTTGATCGCGGTGGGTATCTCTATCACGGAAGGGTCAAGGCCCTGGCAGAAGGCGCCCGTGAGGGTGGATTAAGATTCTGATCCGGTTTCAAACAGCCACGAATATAATGATTTCAGAATATCTCAAATAAAGATTAAGGGGTGAAACCTTGGTTGGACCACAGGAAAACAATGAACTTGGATTGATTGAAAAGATTGTATTCATTAATCGTGTAGCAAAGGTTGTCAAGGGGGGGCGTCGCTTTAGCTTCAGTGCCCTAGCTGTTGTCGGGGACGGACAGGGAAAGGTTGGATATGCCATGGGCAAGGCCAAGGAAGTCCCTGAAGCGCTGCGCAAGGCTACTGAAAGGGCTCAGAAAAACATGATCTCAGTACCGATAGCGGGCACAACCATTCCACATGATATAGTGGGCCATTACGGTGCCGGGCGTGTCCTCCTCAAACCAGCTTATCCTGGAACCGGAGTTATTGCCGGGGCTGTTGTCAGGGCCATTATGGAGGCCGCAGGGATTCATGACATTCTTACCAAATGTCTCGGGTCAAACAATCCCTATAATGTGGTACATGCCACTTTTGACGGATTCAGGACAATACAGAAATCTGTTCACCTGGCTTCCTTGCGCAAAAAGAGCGCCTAGTTTGTGTGAAGGGAATGGCCTGGTAATTAAAAATTTTCTGTTTTCAATATAGAAGAGTTGGAGAAAAAAATGGTTGATCTTTCAACATTGAGGCCCTTTGAAGGTGCGAAGAAAAAGCGCAAGAGAGTTGGCCGCGGACCTGGATCAGGGCATGGAAAAACCGCCTGCAGAGGACAGAAGGGGCAGAAATCCCGCTCAGGCGCGTCCATTCCCGCAGGTTTTCAGGGGGGACAAATGCCTCTCTACAGGAAACTTCCAAAACGCGGCTTCAAGAATCCTTTCAGAAAATACTATGGAGTATTGAATGTTTCAGTACTTAACGATCTGCAGCATGATGGCCCAATAGATATACAGCTTTTAAAAGAGAAAGGCCTGGTGAGCAAGCGTTATTCGCTTGTCAAGATACTGGGGGATGGAGAAATCACCAGGGCGGTAAGCGTAAAGGTGCATGCCATAAGTAACAGCGCCAGGGCGAAAATCGAGGCTGCCGGAGGCAGTGTGGAGCTGCTTCCTCCTTATCCCGTTAAATCTACATCAACCGAGGAGACTGTTTAAGTGCTAAAAGGCGTTGAAGGCATAGGTAACGTACCTGAACTCAGAAAAAGAATTCTCTTTACGTTAATGATGCTCGCCGTTTACAGGATCGGGGTTCAGGTCCCCACGCCTGGTATTGACACCGCGGCGCTAGCCTCGTTTTTCGCGCGGGCTCAGGGCACCCTCTTTGGCATGTTTGACATGTTTTCCGGCGGCGCACTGAAAAATTTTTCGATCTTTGCTCTGGGAATCATGCCTTATATCAGCGCATCAATTATTATCCAGCTCCTTGGAGTTGCCATACCTTATCTTGACCAGCTGAAGAAGGAAGGGGAGGCCGGCCGCAAGAAGATAAGTCAGTATACCAGGTACGGCACAGTGGGGCTCAGCGTCGTGCAGGGTTTTGGAATAGCCATTGGCCTTGAGAGCATGACCTCTCCAGCCGGTGTGCCCGTAGTTGCCATTCCCGGTTGGAGCTTCAGGTTCCTGACCGCCCTGACCCTTATGTCCGGTACTGTTTTTCTTATGTGGCTTGGCGAGCAGATTACTGAACGCGGTATCGGCAATGGTATTTCGCTTATTATTTTCGCCGGAATAGTCGCCCGCATGCCGTCTGCCATTATTGACACCTTCAGATTAATGTCAACCGGTGAAATAAACGCGGGCCTTATGATTTTTCTTCTTGTTATGATGGTAGTGGTTGTTGCCTTTATCTGCTTTATGGAACGGGCCCACAGGAAGATTCCCATACACTATGCCCGCCGGGTGGTGGGCAGGAAGGTTTATGGAGGGCAGTCCACGCACCTGCCCCTTAAAGTTAACACCGCAGGGGTTATTCCTCCGATCTTTGCCTCTTCTATTATTATGTTTCCGGCCACCATCGCCAATTTTCTGCCTTTTGAATGGATGCATTCGATAGCCCAGGCACTTCGGCCAGGCAGTATTTTCTATGAGTCTCTGTATGTCGGCCTTATTATATTCTTCTGCTATTTCTATACGGCTATTCAGTTCAATCCTGAAGATATAGCTGATAATCTCAAGAAGAATGGTGGTTATGTGCCTGGAATAAGACCCGGGAGACGGACTGCCGAGTTTATTGATACTATTCTTGCCAGGATCACGCTGATTGGCGCCATTTATGTCTCTGTAATATGCGTTCTGCCCAGTATTCTTATATCCAAACTTAATGTGCCTTTTTATTTTGGCGGCACTGCCCTTCTGATTGTAGTTGGTGTTGCCATGGATACCATGGGCCAGATAGAATCGCATCTTATTACAAGAAATTATGAAGGTTTCATGAAGGGGGCTCATCTGAAAGGCAGAAGAGGCTAGCAAGAGGCATAACAGCACTGAATACATTGACGCTGCCAAATAGTTTTTAGTGAAAAAAAGAAAGCCATCGCGACGTATTATTCTCAAGGCTGATTGGGAAATCCAAAAGCTTCATGCTGCCAATCAGATTGTTGCCGAAGTACTGTTGATGCTCAGAGAGAATCTGCAGCAAGGCATAACTACTTATGATCTTGACCGGCTGGCGGAAGAGTTCATTGTGGCAAAGTCGGCTGTACCAGCATTTAAGGGATATAGAGGTTTCCCTGCCACTGCATGTATTTCAATAAATGATGAAGTGGTTCATGGCATCCCGTCACCCAAACGGGTTATAAACGCCGGTGATCTTGTAAGTATTGATGTAGGGGCTGTTTTTGATGGTTATTATGGAGACGCTGCGTTAAGTACCGTAGCTGATGGCGTAAATAATCCCGAGGCTGAGACACTGATAAAAACCACCAGGGATGCACTTTACAAGGGCATAGAAAAGGTAAAAAAAGGTCGTCGGCTCGGGGATTTATGCTATGCTATTCAACATCACGTCGAATCTGCCGGCTTTGAGGTGGTCAAACAGTTCGTGGGCCACGGTATAGGCCGCAGCCTTCATGAGCCGCCTGAGGTGCCCAACTACGGAAGGCCAGGGACCGGGCCTGTTCTAAAAAAAGGCATGGTCATAGCCATAGAGCCAATGGTATCAGCAGGAAGTGCCGATGTTAGGGTTTTGTCAGATGGCTGGACAGCGGTTACGGCAGACGGCTCACTGTCTGCTCACTATGAACATTCAGTAGCCTTGACAGAAGGCGGACCGCTTGTGCTGAGTGAATTGAAGCAAGACAGTTAGGGTTTGCTTTTTGCCCAAGATTGTGTATAGTTTCTGATTTCGCATGCTGAACTTTCGGTGACGGAAAGGCAACAGAGGTTATTTTTATTAACGGCATCCAAATGAAAAGAGCAGGAAAAATATATGTCTAAGGG
>JALVQQ010000222.1 GCA_027025395.1 Deltaproteobacteria bacterium
GCATCGCCCTGTGGAGCTGGCTCTCGCAGTCGCACCTCAGGGAACCGAGCACGTCCCCGGTGAAACATTCAGAGTGAACCCTTACCAGGACAGGTTCGTCAGGACCTATATCATCTCCCTTGACCAGGGCAATATGCTCCTGGCTGTCCATTATGGAAGTATATGCCAAAAGCTTCCACTCTCCGCCAAAACGGGAAGGCAGCCTGGTCTCAACCTCGCGCTTTACAAAACTTTCTGTACGCAGCCTGTACTCGATAAGATCAGCGATGGTGACAATCTTGAGATCATGCTCCCGGGCAAAGACCTCAAGATCAGGCATCCGGGCCATTGTTCCGTCATCCTTCATGATTTCACAGATAACCCCGGCCGGCTTCATACCAGCAAGCCGCGCAAGATCAACAGAACCCTCGGTCTGTCCGGCCCTTACCAGAACCCCACCCTTCCTTGCCCTGAGCGGGAACACATGACCGGGAGTGGCAATATCCTCGGCAGTGCAGTCATCTTTCATGACGGTCTGTATGGTGGTGGCCCTGTCGTGCGCGGAAATGCCGGTGGTTACTCCCCTGCGCGCCTCGATGGATACTGTAAAAGCCGTACCGAAACGGGATGTATTCTTGGAGGCCATCATGGGAAGGCCCAGCCTGTCAACTGCCTCCGGAGTCAGGGTAAGGCAGATAAGGCCCCTGCCATACTTGGCCATGAAATTTATGGCCTCCGGGGTAACCGCCTCGGCAGCCATGGTAAGGTCGCCTTCATTTTCCCGGTCCTCGTCATCCACCAGGATTACCATCTTCCCTGCCTTGATATCTTCAATTGCTTCTTCTATGGTCGCAACGGGCATGATATGTAATTACTCCTTGGAATCCACTTGTTTTCTAATTCTAGATAGTTATACAAAGCCGTACTTCGCCAGCAGTTCAGTGTTCAACCCATCCCCAATGTTTCCTGCCTGTGCGTCATCGTCTCCCGCCTTCAACATCTTTTCAACGTACTTGCCTATAATATCAAGCTCAATATTCACGGAATCTCCAACCTTCCTGAATCCCAGCGAGGTAACCCCTAGTGTATGCGGTATAATTGCAACAGAGAAGATACCGCGCCTGCAGGAATTAACAGTAAGGCTTATGCCATCAATTGCAACAGAGCCCTTCTCAATGAGATACCTGTCATAACGGGAATCGATCCTGAAGGTAAAAAGGGTAAAATCCTTCTGCGGCCTGCGTTCCACCACATCGCCCGTGCAATCTATATGGCCGCTTACAATATGACCGCCAAGGCGGTCTGAAAGCCTGAGCGCCCTTTCAAGATTCACCCTGCTGCCAGGGCCTAACTGACCAAGATTACTGCGTGAAAGTGTCTCAGGGGAGACATCAGCGGTAAATGCATGCCCTGAAATGGCAGTTGCGGTAAGACATACCCCGTTTACCGCTATGCTCTCACCCTGCTGGGGCGAATCCAGTTCAAAATCGGTCTGAATGGCAAGCACAGACCCCTCTGCCATTTTCCTGACAGACGTGATGGTGCCCAACCCCTGGACTATTCCTGTAAACATACCCGCAACCCTGTTACTTTCCGGCACCGGCGCCCCATAATTCGTCAAGATCAGAGGCGACACCGGCTACAAGCCAGTTACCCTTGAGCGGCCTGAAACTGCACTTGTCGAGCCTTGGAGCATTTTTCAGGGCATCAGCCCCCATGCCAGCAACGGCAGGACGGGAATCAACTCCGCCTATAATGACCGGCGCATAAAAAAAGAAGGCCTCGTCAACCAGATGACTGTCCCAGAAGGATCCGTGAACCTCGGCCCCTCCCTCAACCAGCAGGGACTGAACGCCCCGTCTGCCAAGCTCTTCAAGAAGCGCTTCAAGGCCGACCCTGCCGTTACCATCATCAGGCAGCACAAGAACCTCCACACCCTGTTTTTCAAATTTCCTGACCCGCTCCGGGCCTGCCTTGCCCTCCACGGCGGCAACAACAGTTGACGCAGTGGAATCCTGCACATAAATTTTTGATTCAGGCGAGGAGGAAAGGCCGGAGTCAAGCACTACACGCAACGGATCCATTGCGCTGTCATCCGGAGCCCCGCTCCGGCATGTAAGGCTGGGATTGTCAGACGCAACAGTATTTCTGCCTACCAGTATGGCATCGGTTATGCGCCTCAGTTCATGGCCATACTTTCTTGCGGCGCTATTTGTAATCCACTGCGAATCACCGGTGCGGGTAGCTGTTCTGCCATCCATGCTGCAGGCCACCTTGATCCTTACCCACGGCACCCCGGTTCTGGCATGCTTGGCAAAGGGCGCTACGAGCAGACGGCACTCATCCCTGAGGCAGCCCTCGCTTACCTCCACTCCCTTGCCGCGAAGGTACTCCATGCCGCCCCCTGTAACAGCAGGATTGGGATCAAGAGCGCCAATTACCACCCTTGAGATACCGGCATCAAGTATGGCCCGCGTACAGGGAGGAGTCTTGCCTGTATGATTGCAAGGTTCAAGCGTAACATATATGGTGGCGCCGCTGGCCTGTTCACCGGCATCGTTCAGGGCATGGACCTCGGCATGGGGAGTGCCTGCCTTCTGGTGCCATCCCCGGCCGACTATGCTGCCGTTTTTTACCACAACCGCGCCCACTGGCGGGTTTGGCCTGGTGTAGCCGTTTCCTCTGCGCGCCAGGGAAAGGGCCTCAAGCATGAAACGCCGATCATTTTCAGTGTTACAGCTCATATCGAGGTTTGGAATAAATGTTTTTCAGCTGAGCAGTGCTAATCGTCCGCATTACGGACATTCTTGTCATTGCCCAGAAGCTCCTGGAGCTGCGCCATAAACTCATTCAGGTCTTTAAACTGCTTGTAAACAGATGCGAAACGCACATAGGCCACATCGTCCCACTCCCGTAGCCTGGCCATTACACGCTCTCCAATGAAACTGCTGAGAACCTCAACTTCCCCCTTTTCCTGGATCTCCTTTTCAAGACTGCTTACAAATGCCTCTACGTCATCCATGCTGACAGGCCGTTTTTCGCACGCCTTTACAATGCCTTCAATGACCTTTCTGCGGTCAAAGGCATCCCGCCTGCCATCTTTCTTTACCACAATGGGCTGGAACTCCTCTATGCGTTCGTAGGTTGTAAAACGTTCTCCGCAGGAGAGACATTCCCTGCGGCGTCTTATGGCCCTGCCATCACGGCTTGGCCTGGAATCTACAACCTTGCTCTGATCAAAATTGCAAAATGGACATTTCATGGAGATGGAAGATAATAAAATAATGCAATAAAGGAAAGAGGAATACCCAAATCCCGCATGACGAATGCGGGGAAAAAAACCGGCAGCGCCCCGCCTGGATGGGACATGAAACCTCAGGAGTCGAGCCTGACAAGCCTCATGCCAGCCTCATGAAGCATATCAATGGACATTTCATCGGCATAGCCGTCAGCGTAATAGATAGTATGAATGCCGGCGTTCACCAACATCTTGGTGCATATTATGCAAGGAAGATTGGTACAGTAGAGTTCCGCATCGGCTACACCTATTCCATACCGGGCAGCCTGTATAAGCACATTCTGCTCGGCATGCAGTGCCCGGCACAACTCATGGCGCTGACCGGATGGAATTTCAAGTTTTTCTCTCAGGCATCCTATATCCAGGCAGTGCTGAAGGCCTTCAGGCGCCCCGTTGTATCCGGTTGCAAGAATACGCTTTTCCCGTACCAGTATCGCGCCAACCTTGCGTCTCAGACATGTCGAACGCTCTGCGACGAGCCTGGTTATGGACATGAAATATTCATCCCAGGGAGGGCGCTGGACCTTTCCCGGAGATAAAGCCATTATGCTTCACACCCCTGTTCAATTGCCTCGTTGTATCGTTTGAGGCGTTTTTCATACAGGGGGTAACGTTTGCAGATATCCATGACCTTCTTCCTGACATCCCTGACAATTGCATCCGGCACATCCGTGGCAAGAAGATCGGCTATGTAGTTGGCTATCTCTTCCATGTCCGCAACGCCGAGCCCCCTGGTGGTGACAGCAGGGGTTCCGATTCTTATGCCGCTTGTAACCTTGGGCGGCTGCTTGTCAAATGGAATGGCATTTTTATTCACCGTGATCCCTGCCAGTTCAAGACGCTGTTCCGCCTCTGCCCCTGTCAGGCCCCGTGTTGAAAGATCCACAAGCACAAGATGGTTGTCAGTGCCACCAGACACAAGCCTGAAGCCCCTGTCTTTTAAAACCTCGGCAAGTTTTCTGGCGTTTGCGACAATCTGCTGGGTATAGGTCTTGTATTCGTCTCCCAGCGCCTCCTGGAATGCAACGGCCTTGGCCGCTATCACATGCATCAAGGGGCCTCCCTGGATACCTGGAAATATCTGGCTGTTAATAAGCCTGCCAAACTGTTCCTTGGCCAGGATGAAACCTCCGCGCGGACCGCGAAGGGTCTTGTGAGTGGTGGATGTGACAAATTCAGCAAAAGGCACGGGGGAAGGATGTATCCCAGCGGCTACCAGCCCAGCAATATGCGCCATGTCAACCAGCAGGTATGCCCCGACTTCATCGGCAATCTGGCGGAACATATCAAACTCTATGGTGCGGGGATAGGCACTTGCGCCAGCCACAATCAGCCGCGGCCGGCACTCACGGGCAAGCCTTGCAACCTGGTCAAAATCTATGGTTTCCGTATCACGATTCACACCGTAATTCACCACATTGAAAAGCCTGCCCGAAAAGCTTACAGATGCTCCATGGGACAGATGCCCGCCGTGGGCGAGGCTCATGGCAAGAATGGTATCTCCGGGATTCAGTGCCGCAAAGTAAACCGCCATGTTTGCCTGACTGCCGGAATGCGGCTGCACGTTTGCGTATTCCGAGCCGAAGAGCATATTCAGCCTGTCAATGGCAAGCTGCTCGACAGTATCCATGTTTTCACAGCCGCCGTAATAACGGTGTTCAGGATACCCCTCGGCATACTTGTTCATGAACACACTGCCTTCAGCCTGTATCACTGCCTCGCTAACAAAATTCTCCGAGGCTATCATTTCAAGCTGGTCAGTCTGCCTCTTTATTTCTGCCCTTAATGCTCTGAACACCTCCGGGTCAGTCTGGCAAAGCTCAAGCATGTTTCAATCTCCAAAACCTTGAAATTGCATCAGTCAGCCAGGAAATCACACTGGCATTTAAATTTATTTTAAATTTCCTTGGGGAAAGCCGCTTTCCATATTTTCAACACTCAACCTGGCAGCAGTTTGGCCAGGAAGCGCAGCGGGTTAGCGGTCAACCGCACTCTATTGTTCGCGTTTTCTACAATTTATACGGCCATATATCCGGTATATCTCAGGCGGCAATCCTGCTGCCACATGAGAGAGTCACGAAAACCCTTATTACCCCTTATGACCAGGATCGAACATTGAAATACGCCTGCTGTGCCTGCCCCCTGCAAACGGGGTATCTATCCACGCCTTCACCATCTCCTGGGCAAGAGAAAGACCGATAACCCTTCCGCCCATACATAGGACATTCGAGTCATTATGTTCGCGGCTCATGGTGGCGGTAAAGATCTCGTGACACAGTGCTGCCCTAATGCCCTGAACCCTGTTGGCTGCCATTGACATGCCTATCCCGGTGCCACAAACCAGTATGCCCCGCTCAACCTCACCATCTACAATAAGCCCGCATACCTTGGAGGCAAATTCCGGATAATCAACGGATTCCGTGGAGTAGCACCCGGCATCAATCACCTCATGCCCCAGCGAATCGAGCAGTCTCCTTATCTGCTCCTTCAGTTCAAAGCCTCCATGATCCGCTCCCAATGCTATTTTCATACAGTCTCCAATAAATTGTAACTTTTATGCAAATCCGCATCAATTAGCCCGTATCCGCCTGACAGGCAGAAGAGCTACATGACCGGGAATACACATACAGCTTGAATGTACTTTCATCGCGTGGCAATACAATTGATACAGCGCCATTTGGGGAGACGGCGCAAGGGCAAAATACCCTTGCTGAAAACGGATAACGGCGGATGCCTGTCCACATGCCTGAAAGTGGAATAATCTTCTTGAATCAATCTCTGTACTTGCTGAAAACAAGCACTGCATTCGTACCGCCAAAGCCAAAGGAGTTGGACATTACGAAATTGAGCTCCTTTTTCCTGGACTTGTTGGGGACGTAATCCAGATCACAGGCAGGGTCAGGTGTTTCATAATTGATGGTAGGCGGAACTATACCATCCTCTATCGCCTTGACACAGAACACCGCCTCAACACCGCCCGCACCACCAAGCAGGTGGCCGGTCATGGACTTGGTGGAACTGACCGGAATTTGATATGCCTTCTCGCCAAACACCGACTTTATTGCGGCAGTCTCGCAGGAATCGTTAAGTGGCGTGCTGGTGCCATGGGCATTTATATAGTCAATATCACCAGGTGAAATACCGGCATCATTCAACGCCATCCTCATACACCTCGCCCCGCCTTCACCATCCTCGGGAGGAGCTGTCATGTGATAGGCGTCACCGGTCAGGCCATAACCAACAATTTCACCCCTTATGCGCGCACCACGCTCAAGGGCATGATCAAGGGCCTCGAGGATCATGATTCCGGCACCTTCACCTATGACAAATCCGTCCCGGTCCATGTCAAAGGGCCTGGATGCCTTTTCAGGCTCATCATTCCTGGTGGAAAGGGCCTTCAAAGAGGAAAAACCGGCCAGGGCGAGTTCCGTTACCACTGACTCATTGCCTCCGCATATCATTACATCCGCAGCGCCACGCTGTATGGTTTTGAAGGCATCGCCAATTGCATGGGTTCCTGCAGCACAGGCCGTACAGACAACTGTGTTAGGCCCTTTGGCGCCGAACATGATGGAGATCTGGCCCGAAGCCATGTTGGGAATTGCCATAGGGATAAAGAACGGACTTATGCGCCTTGGTCCGCGTTTTACCAGCACGTCACGATAATGTTCTATGGAGCCAAGACCACCTAGACCGCAGCCTGTGTGAACACCTACACGTTCGGCATTTACCCTGGACATATCTAGCCCGGCATCCTCAATGGCCATGCCTGAGGCGGCAATACCCATCTGCACAAACGGGTCTATGCGCTTGGAAAGTTTCTCAGGCATGAAATCAACCGGGTTAAAACCGGTTACCTCACCGGCTATCCTGCACGGATACCCTTCACAATCCACCTTCGTTACCGGCCCGATACCGGATACGCCCGCCACAATATTTTTCCAAGACTCCTCAAGACCAATACCCACAGGCGACAGAAGGCCCAAACCGGTTACAACCACTCTGCGATTACAATTATTCTGAGTCATGTTTATGATCCCGGGGCCTGGAACAGACGCGGCCTACTGATGGCTATTGACGAAATCAATGGCGTCCTGCACAGTAGCCATTTTTTCCGCATCTTCATCGGCTATTTCAACGCCGAATTCCTCTTCCATGGCCATAACAAGCTCCACAAGATCAAGTGAATCCGCACCGAGATCATCCACAAAGGACGCCTGGGGAACAACCTTGTCCTTGGATACACTGAGCTGGCTTGCAATTATGTCAATCATTTTTTCCTGAACACTCATTTAAAAATCCTCCTGTAAAAGTCATATCCGCACCGCATGGTTAACGCTAACGGAAATTCTTCTGTCCTGACAATATGATAGTTTCATCCCTGGGTTTAAATGAACATTTGACAAGTTCAATCCTCAATCACATACCAGGCCGCCATTTACATGAAGCACATGCCCTGTAATGTAACGGGCTGACGGTGATGCAAGAAAGGCCACAGCGGCGGCTACGTCCCCGGGGCTGCCCATGCTTCCAACCGGTATCTGGGCCAGGAGCTGCTCTTTTATCTTTTCAGGAAGCCCGGCCGTCATGTCGGTCTCGATAAAGCCCGGCGCGACTGCGTTTACGGTAATGCCGCGGGACGCCATCTCCCTTGCAACAGAACGGGTAAACCCCTCAAGTCCGGCCTTTGTAGCCGCATAGTTGGCCTGACCGGGGTTACCCATCGCGGCCACAACGGAACTTATATTGATTATCCGGCCCCACCGTTCCTTCATCATCGCCATGGCCACAGCCTGGGTGCAGTTAAATGCACCCTTGAGGTTTACCTGGACCACGAGGTCCCAATCAGACTCCTTCATGCGGGCAAGAAGGCCGTCACGGGTGATTCCTGCATTGTTTACAAGGATGTGAAAGGCACCATGTTCCTTTATGGCAGACTTTACAGCATCTTTAACAGCAGCCGCATCTGACACATCAAACCGCATCAGCGTCGCCTTGCCGCCATGCTTTTCAATTGAGGAGGCCACCTCTCCGGCTGCCTCGGTATTACCTGCATAGTTTATGAAAACGTGTGCCCCCATGCTAGCCAGGGTCTCGCAAACCGCCGCCCCGATTCCTCTTGAGCCGCCTGTTACCAGGGCCCTTCGTCCTTCAAGTTCATTCATGCCCTTGCACTCTCCTGTAATCCATTAACTCCATTAGGCACTGCGAAAACAAGCACGCCTCTGTGATAAAAAACAGGCGCAAAACTCCTCAATTTTCCTTATGCCATTATCATGCAGTGGACCAGCCTGAAAATCAGGCCCCCCTCTCCTGTCTTATCCTTTTGATCAACAATGGAAGTATCTCCTTCACATCTCCCACAATTCCGTAGGTGGCAAGGTCAAATATAGGGGCATCCGGATCCTTGTTTATGGCCACGATCATATCGGAGCCCTGAATACCAACCACATGCTGAATGGCACCGCTTATTCCGCATCCAAGATAAAGTTTCGGAGAAATGGTCACGCCGGTCTGGCCTATCTGTGCCCGGTGAGGCAGCCACTCCGCGTCGGTTACAGCCCTGGAAGCACCTACACCGGCGTCAAGCAGGGATGCCAATTCATGAACCATCTCCATATTCTTTTCACTTTCCATGCCGCGGCCCGCGGCTATTACTATCTCGGCATCAGCGAGCCCGGGGCCGTCACTCTCCTCCATTACAGACTCAAGCACTTTTACCCGGGCCTTGAGATCATCATCAGACAGGGGTACCCGTACAATCTCTCCCTGGCGGGATGTATCCGCCTCAAGGGCCTTCAACACATGCGGACGAACAGTTGACATCTGCGGACGGTGGGCAGGACATACAATAGTTGCAAGCAGATTGCCGCCAAACGCCGGACGTGTCTGCAGCAGCGCCCTGTCCTCCATGCGCACTGCAAGTTCGGTACAGTCAGCGGTAAGGCCGGTTTCAAGCATTGTGGCTACCTGGGGTATATAGGAACGCCCCATTGCAGTTGCCCCGGCAAGTATGACCTCAGGCTTTTCTTCCCTGGCCAGGCGGGCAAGAATCCTGGCGAAAATTTCATCCCGGAAGTTCTCAAGCTCCGGATGATCAACAAGCAGAACCCTGTCGGCGCCACGATGAATCAGTTCGCTTGCATGTTCAGACACTCCACTTCCCATAAGGACGGCCGTGAGCGCCACTCCGAGATCATCGGCCAGCTGCCTGCCCTTGCCAAGGAGCTCAAATGTAACTGGCGCGGTGCTCCCGAACCTGTATTCAGCAGTTACCCATACACCTCGCCATTCATCCAGGTCAATGCCCGGCCCTGCTCCGGACTCCCTGTCAAGTTCAAGGGCATCTTCCGGACAGGCATCGACGCATGTGCCGCACATTGTACACGTATCGGCATCAACCACCGCCTTGCCATCTTCCACCACGATGGCGCCAAAGGTGCAGGCGGACTCACATTCACCACAACCAATGCACTTTTCAATTTCTACCCTGAGCATCTATAAAATCCCTGCTTCCTTCAGCCTGTCCACCAGGGCATCCACCTGCTGTTCAGGTTCACCCTCCAGCATCTCGCGCCTGGCATCAAAAGTTGGTATTGTTGTTGAGGCTACCTGGGTGGGAGACCCGGCAAGGCCAACCCTTGACACATCGGCTCCGATATCCTCGGCATTCATGATTGGCACTTCGGTCTTCCTGGCCCGCATCTTCCCCTTGAGGGACGGAACCCGCGGTGTATTCAGCGAAGCCAGCACTGTGACAAGCGCGGGTAGCTCTACCTCAACCATATCATATCCCTGTTCACACATGCGCTTCAGGCGCAACCTCTTTCCGTCATCAATTGCTTCAAGTTCATCAACACAGGTTACGCACGGGATATTCAGCCTGACCGCCAGGCCGGGACCTACCTGGGCAGTATCACCATCAATGGCCTGCTTTCCGCATATTACCAGGTCAAACTGCCCGAGCTTTTCAATTGCCTTGGCCAGGGTGTAGGTGGTCGCCAGGGTATCGGCTCCCGCAAAGGCACGGTCGGAAACAACAACTCCTCCGTCAACGCCGAGAGATATTGCCTCCTTCACTGCCTCACTGGCCTGGGGCGGCCCCATTGTAACCACTGAAACCTCTCCGCCAAACTGGTCACGCAATGAAAGACCCGCTTCTATGGCATTGTAATCAAAGGGATTTATGACACTTTCAACACCCTCCCGCACAAGTGTTCCCTTCTCCTTGTCGAACCTGACAGTGCTTGCGTCCGGCACCTGTTTTATACATACTGCAATTTTCATGAATTTCCGGGCTCTCCCTATTGGTTCAGATTGAACAAGCTGCGATACCGGCCATTCCCTTACGGTTTTGACCATGCGTTAGTTACATGGAGGCATATTCCTTGTTAAGGGCCTGGGCAATAACATTACGCTGTATCTGGTTCGTTCCCTCGTAAATCTGGAGGATCTTTGCATCCCTCATCATCTTTTCCACGGGATAGTCCCGCATGTACCCATATCCGCCCAGTATCTGCACGGCATCCGTCGTAACCTTCATGGCTGTATCTGTAGGAAAGAGTTTCGCCATTGCCGAAAGCTTGGAGAAATTCCTTTCCCCTGCGTCAATGGTGCGCGCAACTGCATAAACCAGCGCACGGGACGCCTCTATGGACGTGGCCATGTCCGCCAGCATGTGCTGAATCGCCTGAAATGAAATAATGGGCTGTCCAAACTGCACGCGCTGCCTGGCATATTTGACGGCCTCATCAAGCGCGGCCTGGGCAAGCCCCACGCCTATGGCGCCTATGCCCGGACGGGCAAGATCAAGTGTGCGCATGGCCACAATGAAACCCTGGCCCCGGCGTCCAAGCATCCTGTCCCTGGGGATGCGGCAATCATTAAAAATCAACTCGCGGGTTGACGATGCCCTGAGTCCCATCTTGCGTTCCTTTTTGCCAAAGCTGAACCCCTCGTCCCCCTTTTCGACAATAAACGCGGTGGCGCCCCTGGCCCCCTTGCGCCTGTCTGTCATGGCTATGATGGTGTAAATTTCCGCCTCGCCACCACTTGTAATCCACTGTTTGGTGCCATTAAGCACCCAGTAATCTCCATCTTCAACCGCGGTACACTGAATGCCAGCCGCATCACTTCCGGCATTGGATTCCGTCAGGCCAAATGCCACAAGCTTCCTTCCCGCAGCCACGTCCGGCAAGTATTTGGACTTCTGCTCGTCATTTCCGAAGAGGAGAATGGGATATCCACCCAGGGCGCTTGCGGCGTAGGTCGTGGTCACCGCGATGCATC
>JALVQQ010000223.1 GCA_027025395.1 Deltaproteobacteria bacterium
GAGCCCCTGCCGGAGGAGAGGGGGCTTTTCTGGGCCTGGGCGCAGAGGACTTGCCCTCCTTTCCCTTTGCCGCCCCGGATTTTTCCTGTTTTGAAGCCTTTTCCGGCTCCTTTGCCTGCTCACCCTCATGCACAGCCTGGCTTTCTGTTTCCGCAGCGCCGGTTTTTTCAGCAGCCTGCGCCTCGGGTTCGGAACCCGCGCTTTCATCCTGCTCCTGTTCCGCAGGTTCTTCCGCAGCCGCCTGTTCGCCGGTTTCCTTTGAGGATTTGCCGTCTTTGGTGATTTTTTCCGAGAAGTTCCTGAGCTCCACGATGAAGTCGAGGTACTCGATGTCATCGGGTTCCTTGCCGGTTTGTTCAAGGGAGGCGAGAATGGCCTTTATGTAATCGACGGACTGCAGAAGAATTGTTGTGATTTCTTCATCGACAGGGACAATTCCATCCCGCAGCTTGGAGAGAATGTCCTCGGCAAAGTGGGCTATGCCCTCCAGTGTGGTGAATCCAAAGAAGCCGGAGGTCCCCTTGATTGTATGTATTGTCCTGAAGATGCTCTTGATCAGGTCCTCGTTGTCAGGCTCCTGCTCAAGTTCAACAAATTGCTGGTCAAGCAGTTCCAGGTTGTCTTTTGATTCCGCAAGAAAATCTTTCAGAATATCGTCTTCCATGCTTCCCATTATATAATCCTCCGAGCCTTTGGATTTTTTTCATCATTGCAGGGTGTTGTTACAGGGCGCAAGCGGCAGGGCCAATATCTGTCGAGCCTGGATGCCCGCACCTTCGGCCCCCGTGTTAGCCGTCCTTTTGCCAGCAAACCGACCTGCCGAACGATTTGCGCTTCATCGACGGGGGCAGGCCAACAGGGGTTTCCGTGGCGCCAAGGAGGAGATATCCTCCAGGATTCATCACCTTTACTATCTTTTCCAGTATCTGTTTCTTGGTATCGTGGTCAAAGTAGATGAGCACATATCTGCAAAGGACAATGTCCATACCGTTTATGCCAATGAACGGGCCCATGAGATTCATCTGTTTGAAACGCATGGGACGCTTGAGTTTCTCGTTCACAACCCAGAATGCGCCCTGCTGCTTGAAGTATTTTATAAGCAGGGTTATGGGCAAGCCGCGATTCACCTCAACCTGGGTAAATCTGCCCGCCATGCCCTTGCTTATGGCCTGCTTTGAAATGTCAGTGGCCGTGATCGAGACCTGCCAGTTGGCCAGAGCGGGAAAATGCTCGTTAATTATCATTGATATCGAGTAGGGCTCCTGGCCGGTGGAGCAGGCGGCGCTCCAGAATTTAAGGCTCTTTTTGGCCGCATTTCTCTCTATCATTTCAGGTATGATGTGCTTCCGAAGCGCATCAAACGGGTGCTGATCCCTGAAAAAATAGGTCTCGTTTGTGGTCATGGCCTCGATGATCTGTTCCTTGAGCCGCGGCGTCATCTGGAACTTGGCTTTTTTGTAAAGGGCGTCTATATCCTTGAGGCCAAGTATCTTGGCAAGTTCATTCAGCCGGCTTTCCAGCAGGTATTCCTTGCCCTTGACCAGTGCTATCCCGCTGTGTTCCTTGACCATTTCGGCAAAAAAACGGAACTGTTCCGGATTGATCATAATTGTTCCTTCCTTTACCTTCCGGCTGCCAGTGATGCGCGGCCGGAGTTTCTGGCAGGTCCCCTGGCAAATCCGCTCAACTCAAGTATAGCCGGTTCAATTTCAGCCAGGGCGCATATTCTGTCAGCGAGTCCCTCTTCAGCTACGAATTTGGGCATGCCCCATACCACGGAACTGTCTTTGTCCTGGGCGATAATCATGGCCCCCTTCTGCTTCAGCAGGCGTGTTCCGATAAGTCCATCCTGTCCCATGCCAGTCATTATTACGCCGATACAGCGTCCTCCGTAAACTTCGGCGGCAGACCGGAACAGGACATCAACCGCTGGTCTGCAACTGTTTTCCGGGGGCTCCTGCGTGAGACGGATGATTTTTCTCCCGCCATCCTTGGCTATTTTCATGTGGTAGTCCCCTGGAGCAAGATAGACTGTGCCCGGAACTACGGGCTGGCTGTCCGTTGCCTCTACGACCCGCAGAGCGGATTTTGAATCAAGCCGCCTGGCAAGCTGTGTTGTAAAGACCGGCGGCATGTGCTGCACCAGGAGCACAGGCAGGTTAAAACCGGCGGGGAATTTGGGTATCACTTCATTAAGCGCATTTGGCCCTCCGGTGGAGACTCCAATGACAACCGCCTCGGGATTGAAGCCAGGTCGTCTGGTGGAGGATGTGACCGGCGCAACGGGCCGCCTTGCATGCATCTTCTGTCTTCGTGGCTGTACGGGCGCTTCCGTTCTGGCCGTCCGTGCCCGGGCCGTCTTTTGTCCAGTTGCCGCGGGCTTTCTTGCCAGAGGCCTTCTTGCAGATTTTAATGTTTCGCCATAGGCCCTTATCTTCGGGATAAGCTCCAGCTTTATGCGTTTTGTGCTTTCAGCAAAAGCACCTGTCCCGGTGGGCTTGGGCACAAAGTCGAATGCACCTTTTGACAGTGCGTCCAGGGTGGTGGTGGCCCCTTTGGAGGTCAGGGTGGAAAACATTATTACTCCGACCTTGAGACGTTGTTTGCGTATCTGATCAAGCGTCTGAAGCCCGTCCATTTCGGGCATCTCCACATCCAAGATAACCAGATGCGGTTTCAGCGAACGAATCTTGCCGAGCGCGTCCTTGCCGTTCACGGCCGCACCCACTACATGTATGTCCGGCTGCCGCGTCAGGGCCTCGTGGAGGATCTTCCTGAAAACCACCGAGTCATCTACAATCAGAACCTTAATCATAATCCGAGAACCATTCTCACCTTTTCCTCGAGCATCTCCGTTGTAAATGGCTTCATTAAATACTCATTCGCTCCGGCCATCACTGCCCTGATTACATTTTCCTGCTGATTTTCAGTGGTTACCATCATGACTTTCATGTCGTTCCAGGCTGGATTTGCACGAATCTTCACCAGGCAGTCATATCCCTCCATCTCCGGCATGTACCAGTCAAGAAGAGTGATGTCGAATGGACCTTCAGAGTCGAGTTTTTCAAGGGCGTCAATTCCGTTTACCGCCTCGGAAATGGAGTCGAATATGCCCATGTTCTGTAGTCCGGCTTTCACGATATTTCTCATTGATTGAGAGTCGTCTACAACCAGCGCTTTCATCTGTTTAACCTCTCTGAAGTGATACAAAAAAATACATTTTGGAAAGTGTTTTCATCTGAAGGATTATCCTGTCGGACTGGCCGAATAGAAGAGGGATTCCAGCTCCATCCATTGCTGTCCCCTGCCCCGCAAGAGCGTGCTTTGCTATTTGCCCTGCCCGTGGGCTTTCCCCGGCTTGCTTTCAATTACGCAACAGGCTGTCCACCCTTTTGTCGTTGCCAAAAATAAACCTGAATCGGGGTATGTAAAAAATGAAGAAATGATTTTGTTAAGTATCAAGGAGTTGTATTCATCATGCTCTTCAAGTTCTGAAACCCTTCTGGATTGCCGCTTCATTGCAGCCCGGGTTCGGCCGTAACCCCATTTGACCTTCATGGATAACGGCAGTTCCCGTTTGGCCGGTATGCGGCAAATCCGGATAATTTTCAATCCAGGATGTATATAAAAAGTTCGGATTCAAATTTATTATCGGCATATCGCCTTGCTTCATTAAAGAGGCGGTACGTATTTTTTGGGACTTGCCGGATCGGTTTTGCTGAACATGGCATGGTGGAGCGGGCTGTAACCCGCGGCTTTCAGCAGGTCCTGGCTCATGGTGATAATTTGGGATATCCCTTTTACAATTTCCTTGAGACTGTCTTGAAAATGGGCTATCCATAGAGTGCTTCAGGCGTCTGCGGCCAGTGTAGCCGCGGCCTCCTGAAAGAAACAAACAAATAAAACAAGGTTAATTTGACAGGGAAATGGACTACAAAAAGACACTCAACCTGCCCCGCACCAAGTTTCCTATGAAGGCGAATCTCAGCCAGAGAGAGCCGGAGATGCTGAAACGCTGGGCCAGGCAGGACCTCTACGGCACGCTTAGAAAACAGAAGGCCGGGCTTCCCAGATTCATCCTTCACGACGGCCCGCCTTATGCAAACGGAAATATTCATCTTGGCCATACGGTCAACAAGGTTCTGAAGGACATAATCGTAAAATCCAGGCAGATGAACGGCATGGATGCGCCGTATGTGCCAGGTTGGGACTGTCACGGCCTCCCAATCGAGATCAATGTGGAGAAGGAGCTTGGCAAAAGGAAACGGGAGATGGATATCGTCTCCATCAGGAAGGCGTGCCGCAAGTATGCCGGCAAGTATGTCAAGATACAGCGCAAGGAGTTTGAGCGCCTGGGAGTGCTTGGAGACTGGGACAATCCCTATCTCACCCTGAGGTTTGAATACGAGGCGTCAATCGCCCGGGAATTCTGCAGGATTTTTCTTGAGGGGCATGTAATCAAAAACAAGAAACCTGTTCACTGGTGTTCAAAGTGTGTAACCGCCCTGGCGGAAGCCGAGGTGGAGTATGCGCAGCACCGTTCGCCATCAATTACAGTGAAATTCAGATGCGGGGATGAACTTTCGGCGAAGCTCAGGGAGATGGCGGGAGATTTCGGCCTTCCGGCCTATCTGCTCATCTGGACAACCACTCCCTGGACACTGCCGGCAAACCAGGCCGTGGCCCTGCACCCTGATTTTGAATATGTGATAGCAGAGGTGCCTGCCTCACGCGGCGGCAGGGAGGTTTGGGTGGTGGCGGAAGAACGGCTCATGGCGGTTTTGCTTTCTGCAGGGCTTGAACAGCAGGATGTAAAGGTCCTGGGCAGGTTCCGCGGGGGAGATATTGAAGGGCTTGAGACAAAGCATCCATTCATAGACCGGAAAAGCCCGGTGATTCTTGCCGATTATGTAACCCTTGATACAGGTACCGGATGCGTTCACACTGCCCCGGGACACGGCGCCGATGACTATGAGAGCGGCCTTCGTTACGGCCTTGAGGTCTGTTCTCCTGTTAATGATTACGGCAAATTTTCGTCCGAGGTGCCCGAATTTGAAGGCATGAGGGTGTTTGACGCAAATGGCCCTGTCATTGAGCTTTTAATGGAAAAGGGGGCGCTGGTTGCCAGGGAGGAACTGGAGCACAGCTATCCACACTGCTGGCGCTGCAAGAAACCCGTGATCTTTCGCGCCACTGCCCAGTGGTTCATCTCCATGGACAGAAAGGGGCTGAGACAGGAGGCCCTTGAAAATATCAACCGGGTCAAGTGGATTCCCTCCTGGGGCAGGGAGCGTATTTATGGCATGGTGGAGGCCCGTCCTGACTGGTGCATATCAAGGCAGCGCGCCTGGGGCGTGCCGGTGACCGTGCTGATGTGCCGCAAGTGCGATGAGCCTGTCATGGATCAGGCAGTGGCAGACAGGATAGTGGAAATTTTCCGCTCCGAGGGGGCCGACGCCTGGTTTGTGCGCGATGCCTCGGATTTCCTTCCCGAGGGGTCATGCTGTCCCCGGTGCGGTGGAAGAGACGTGAGCCAGGAGCAGGATATCCTTGATGTCTGGTTTGATTCAGGAGTGAGTCACGCAGCCGTGCTGGAACAGCGGGATGAGCTTGAATCACCTGCGGACCTCTACCTTGAGGGAAGCGATCAGCACCGCGGATGGTTTCAGAGTTCACTTCTTACAAGTGTTGCAACCAGGCATAGAGCGCCGTACCGTCAGGTCCTTACCCACGGCTTTGTGGTGGATGGCAGCGGCAAGAAGATGTCAAAGTCAGTTGGCAATGTCATACCGCCGGAAAAGGTAATAAAGCGTTACGGCGCCGAAGTGCTGCGCCTGTGGGTATCTGCTGAAGATTATCAGGATGACATAAAGATATCTGACGAGATTCTTCAGCGGCTTACCGAGGCATACAGGAAGATACGAAACACTATACGTTATCTTCTCAGCAATATTTCGGATTTTGAGCCGGATTCTCATGCGGTTCCCGGCAGCAAGCTTGAGCCGATTGACAGGTGGGCATTGTGGCGTCTTGGCCAGGTTACAGCGGATCTGAGGCGTTCCTATATGGATTACAGGTTTCACAGGGTGTTCCACCAGCTTCACCGTTTCTGTACGGTGGACATGAGTTCACTTTACCTTGATATTATAAAGGACAGGCTTTACTGCGAGCTGCCCCAGGGCAGGCTCAGGCGTTCGGCCCAGACGGTGCTGCACAGAATAGCCACTGATCTGCTTCTGGTAATGGCCCCTGTGCTTTCGTTTACCGCCGAGGAGGCCTGGACCCATCTGCAGGGAAGTGACCAGGGGTCCGTGTTACTGGAGGCCTTTCCGGAACCGCCTGATGTAAATGCTGATGAGGAATTCATGGGTTTCTGGGAGCAGGTATGGAAGATCAGGGCGGAAATTACAAAGGCCCTTGAGCTTGCCAGAAAAGACAAGAAAATAGGCCTTGCCCTTGATGCCCGGGTGACCGTCAGCGCGCCACATGACCTGGCCGGTCTTCTGAGGGACAATGTCGAGCTTTTCCGTACTGTTTCCATAGTGTCCCAGTTTGACCTGTCCGCATCCCTTGAGGATGAATCAGGAGAGGGTGACGTTACTCTCTTCAGGAGTGAGGATGTCCCCGGGCTGGTGGTGAAGGTGGAGCCGGCTACGGGCGCCAAATGTCAGCGGTGCTGGCAGTGGAGTGATGAAATTGACCCTCATGGCCCGTGGCCTGAAGTATGCCCCCGATGCGCCAGGGTGCTTGACGGATTGCAACCGCAAGATGAAGGTGAATGATGCCTTGACGCCTGAGGGGGCAGGCGGCATGCGGCCAGGTGGAGTGCACATAATTCCTGGCTGTAAGTTTCCGTCCGGGTTTTTCTGTAAAAATAACGGAGGCCTTGATGTATATCGGATCCTTTAGCAGCATCAGCGACTGGTGCAGGCAGAAGGCAAGGCCTGTTCTCATGCCCGTGGTCCGATGGTTCGACCTCATGGGCCTTGGGCCCAATGACGTTACGCTGCTGGGGCTTCTCAGCCATGCTTTATGCGGTATCGCAATAGCGGCCGGCCACCTGGTTTCCGCCGCATTCATCATTGTGATCTTCGGCCCCCTTGACGTGGTTGACGGCATGCTTGCCAGGGAAACCGGCCGGGTAACCGATTTCGGCGCGTTCCTGGACTCTGTAACTGACCGCTATGCCGAATTTTTCGTTTTCGTCGGGTTTCTTGTCCATGTCATATTGCATCTGAAGGCGGGTTTGGCCGGAAGCCTGATGGTCATCGTGGCCTGGACAGGCTCATTCATGGTGAGTTATGTGCGGGCCAGGGCGGAATCCGTCGGTTACAGCTGCAGCGTGGGTTTCTTTACTCGTTTTGAGCGTATGGTTCTTATAGCCGTTATCCTGCTGACTGGGTGGGTGTATGAGGGGTTGCTGGTTCTTGCGATAGGCGCCCATTTGACCGCCTTGCAGCGGATCAAACATGTCCTCGGCGCCTCCCGCGGGGCGTCCGATGGTTGATCTCCCCTTGTCTGCCCTGTTCAGGCTGATGATTTTCCCCAAATAATGACCAGGAAGTGCAAGCCAGGGACCCTTTACGTAACAGGCACTCCCATCGGGAATTTGCAGGATATGACCAGCCGGATGAGGCAGGTGCTTTCATCGGTCGGGCTTGTAGCCGCCGAGGATACCAGGCGAACCCGCAATCTTCTTTCCCATCTTGGCATTTCAGTCAAACTCGCAAGCTGCCATAAGCATAATGAGGCTGCAAGCAGCCTCAGGATTGTTGCCGCGCTTGAAGATGGCATGGACGTGGCCCTTGTAAGTGATGCAGGCATGCCCGGGCTTTCAGATCCCGGAAGCCGCACTGTGAGCATGGCGCATGAGCGGGGCATCCCGGTTGTGCCTGTCCCGGGACCGTCGGCTGTTACCGCCGCGCTTGCCGTTTGCGGCATGGATGCGGACCGTTTTCATTTTGAGGGCTTTCTCCCGTCAAAGACTTCTGCCAGGCGGAAGCGGCTCCAGGCCCTTGCCGGCGTGGAGTGCCTCATGGTCTTCTTTGAAGCGCCCCACCGGCTCGAGGCTTCACTTAAGGATATGTTGGGCTGCCTGGGTGACAGAAAGATTTTCATGGCAAGGGAGCTGACAAAGCTTCATGAAACACTTGTCAGTACAACCATTGCGGATCTGGTTGAACAGATAACGGCCCTTCCCGTCAAGGGCGAAATTACGCTGGTTGTTCAGGGAGCTGGCGGCAACCGGCCGCCGGTTTTGCCTGATGGCGGCAGAGAGGATGTGCTTGGGCTTCTGCGGGCCTTTTATTCAGGGGGCAGGGTGTCAATGAAGCGGGTTTCATCCCTGCTTTCATCCATTTCCGGCCTGCCTGCCAGTGAAATCTATTCAATGGCCATCAAGGCAAGGGATGGCGGGCAGGACAAAGCCTGATGCCTCGCGGTTGCTGATGAACTGCAGACATGTCCCTGGCCTGCCGCGGCGCAATGCCTTTTGTGTTGTGTAGCCATTGCCGTCTGATGGAGGACACGGCCCGGATTTTTCTGGAGGAAAGGGGAACCGGCGGGATACGGGCTTGTTTTTTTAATAAAGTGCATTATATATCCGAAACGCTGTTTGCCATTATGAATATCAATTTCAGATGAAGATTCCCGGTGGGTGAGCGGCAGCCGGCTTTCCCGCGTATCAGCCCAGGGCCGGACCTTATGTGGGCTTGCGGATCGTATGAGATCAGGAGCAGGGCAGCCCGATGCAGTCAAGCCGGTTTGTTTCCTGTCTGCCGCATGATTTGCCGTATTTTTGATGTAAGGATGGCGCATTATGGCCCCGGATTACAGGCTTGAAGAACATACAGATCATGTCTGCCGGCATTTTGCAGCAAGCTCGCCTGATAACAGCTACAGCTTCTGCAAATATGCCACCGTCTGGATAGACGGGCAGCGTGAGCGGACATGTCCATATCCGGCATGTCCTTACGTTTCTTCATATTCCCCTGTACTCAAAGGGGTGTACTGCAGCCGTTCGTCAAAGTAGGCGGCAGAGCCGGTGCCGTTGTCATGGTGCGGACAGGCCTTGGGTCTGCTGTTTTCCGATTCTTTAAAAAGGCGCCTGAACTGTATCTTTGGCAGAACATGCCGCCCCAATGATTTGGCCTGAAGGCAAATCATGACGCAGGCACGGTGGGCCTGACTGACAGTGATGCTGTAAAAACAGGCTTGGACTGACAGGGCGTAAGGCCCTTTTTTAGTATCATCTGTTCGTGATGCGGATTTGATGACATATTCAGGGATAGTTTCCAACCATTTGCAGAGAAGTTACTTTTTGTTTCCAGGATCAGACAGGTATGAGAGATCAAATTAAGGAAGTTGTTGCCAGTGCCCTTGAAAGCTGCATGGAAAATGGAGAGTTGCCAGCGGGCAGGGTGCCCGAGATCCAGGTTTCACTGCCAAAACATGAAAAGCATGGTGATTTTGCCATAAATACCGCGATGATCCTTGCCTCAAGGCTGAAGATGGCGCCACGGGCCATAGCGGAGATACTTAAAAGGCGCCTGGAAGATGAGCCGCTTTTTGAAAGCGTTGAGGTGGCAGGGCCAGGGTTCATCAATTTTTTCATCCGGCCGCGGTGGTGGAGGCAGGCCCTGGTGGACATGGTTGAGGCCGGGCATGATTTTGCAAGGAGCGATACGGGAAAGGGGCAAAGGGTCCTTATTGAGTTTGTAAGCGCCAACCCTACAGGCCCGCTGCATGTAGGGCATGGGCGTGGTGCAGCGGTGGGGGATTCTCTCGCCAGGATCATGCGCGCGGCAGGCTATGAGGTAGAGACGGAATACTACATCAACAATGTCGGCAACCAGATGCGTATTCTCGGCTCTTCGGTTTATCTCAGGTATCTTGAGCATTTCGGCCGGAGTGTGGAGTTCCCGTCTGATCACTATCAGGGCGGTTACATAGAGGATATAGCAAGGGATTTTGCCGACAAATACGGCGATGCATATGTAGATACTCCAGTTGAGGAGTGTGTTGAGAAGTTTACCTCTCATGCCGTGGAGATCATTTCCGCCGGAATTCGCGGAGACCTTGAGCGGTTTCGTGTATCATTTGACAACTGGTTCAGTGAACGTACTCTTCATGACAGTGGCATGGTGGACGAGACCATAAAGATCCTTGAGGATAAGGGCCTTGTATATGAAAAGGACGGCGCGCTCTGGTTTCGTTCATCCGGGTTTGGAGACGAAAAGGACAGGGTGGTCAGGCGCGCCAACGGCATTCTTACCTATTTTGCCGCGGATATGGCATATCACCGTCAAAAGCTTCAGCGAGGTTTTGATATGCTGGTGGATATCTGGGGGGCTGATCATCATGGTTATATCCCCAGGGTCAAGGCGGTGATAGAGGCCCTCGGCCATGACCGTGACAAGCTCAGGGTGCTGCTCGTTCAGCTGGTAAATCTTCTGGAGAAGGGCAAGGTGCGGCAGATGTCCACCCGTGCTGGGGAATTTGTTCTTCTGGGAGAGGTGCTTGACGATGTGGGGACTGATGCCGCGCGGTTTATGTTCCTTACAAGAAAGTGCGACAGTCATCTTGATTTTGATCTCGATCTTGCCAGGAGCCGCAGCCAGGATAATCCTGTGTATTATGTCCAGTATGCCCACGCAAGGTTATGCAGTGTATTCAGAAATGCCGAATCCCTGGGGATGGATCCGGTGGAAGCGGACAGGGTGAACGTCTCGCTTTTGACTGCCCCTGAAGAGCTTAAGCTCATGAAGATGCTGTCGGAGTTCCCTGTGGTGGTCGGCCAGGCTGCCGAAGCCCTTGAGCCTCACAGGGTTAGCTACTATTTGACAGATCTGGCGTCCATGCTGCATAGTTACTATACTCGGTATCGTTTTATTGAAGATGATGTTGACCTCAGCAGGGCGAGGCTGCTGCTTGCCAGGGCCATGCGGAATGTTTTTGCCGCCGGGCTTGATCTGCTGGGGGTCTCGGCACCGGAAAGGATGTAGCCAGGCAGTCCGGTATTTTGAGGATGTGGGGAAGTTATGGCCCGGGTTAGAAAAGGCGCTTCAGCAAAAAAGGCAAGGAAGGCTATTCAGTTCCAGATGGGATGGGGCGGATTCACCGCGCTTTTTGTATCTACCATCTGTATCCTGCTATGGACCTTTATCATGGGGTTCTGGGTTGGTCAGAAACTGGTTGGCAATGGCGGCCTGTCAGAAAAGAATCTCGCCGCATTGAATGTGCTGGATGAACCAGCTCCGGAAGCTCCAAGGGTGCATGTTCCCAGGCAGCCGCTTGAGCCGGCCTTCCCCCCCATGGTTCCGGACAGGGGGCAGGCGCAAGGAATCCATGCATCCAGCCAGACCGTGCCTGACGAGTCTCCGGGGTCGTCAGGCCTGGAGCCGCTTCCCATGGAAATGGTAGGCGCTGCCGCAT
>JALVQQ010000224.1 GCA_027025395.1 Deltaproteobacteria bacterium
GTACAATATGGACGTGGACATGACAGAGACCTCCTTTTATTTGATTAGGCTCAAATATTTTGTCTCTGTTTATGTCCACCTTCAACTCTCTAATTCAACCCAGGTACTCATATGCCGGAAGAACCAATTTTGTTAGTCTCTAAAGCTAAAATGGTACCCAATTTTTGTGATTCTTCTGTAATGCTTCTCTTGGAATTGGAATTTTGATGTTTCCGAGTTGGTAGGTTAAGGATGGGGACGACCATCCAGTTTCATTCTTTTTGTTGTGCTCTGCTGGAACAGTACAATCCTTTTGCTTTTGTCGTTTTAATTTCCTGGCTTCTCTGGCTGCCTCCAGCTTGGCATCACGCTCTTTGAAAATTTGTTTTTCGCGACCCTGGAGTTTTGTTTCCGGAGTTATGTACCCTATGGCACTGTGTAACCGTGCCGTATTATAGTGCTGAACGAATTCACCCACAACTTCTCGGGCATCATACAACGATAGCAGTACCCCGGGACGTATGCATTCGGACTTCAACGACCGATGATATCTCTCAAGTTTCCCGTTGCTTTGCGGGTAACAGGAAGTTCGGCCTTATAAATTAGGTGGCTTCTCGTAGCTTTGTAACAAGACGATTGACAGTGTATCAAGATGTGATACACTGGTAATATGATCAAAAGTTTCAAGCACAAGGGGCTATCTGAATTGTTTGAAAAAGGCCATTCAGCCAAAATCAGACCTGATCTGCAAAGCCGCATATTGAGAAGGCTGGAGGCCTTAGATCACGCAGAGGTCCTTACGGAGTTGAACATTCCAGGCTTCAACTTTCATGGTCTTCAAGGAAGGCCAAAGCGTTATAGTATTCACGTCAACGGTCCTTGGTGCATTACTTTCGAATGGAAAAAGAACCATGCTCTAAGAGTTGATCTGGAGCAATATCACTGAGGTGTGATCATGGCAGAATATGTTGTAAAACGGCCATTAAAAAGGGCTCCGATTCATCCAGGAGAAATTCTACGTGAAGACGTACTTTCATGTTTGGGCATATCTGTTACAGAAGCAGCCAGAAGGCTTGGCGTCTCCCGGCAACAGTTACATCGCATATTAGCCTGTACCAATCCGATTACCCCAAGAATGGCACTTAGAATAGGCAGATTTGCAGGTAATGGTCCTGGGTTATGGCTTCGGATGCAACAGAATTATGATTTATGGCAGGCTGAACAGCAGATGAAAGAGGAGCTTTCCAAGATAGAACCGGTTTTTAAGTCAGGAGACGAAGCAATAAGTTACTAATTCTAGAGAATCCAAATCGGCCTATCGGCCGAACAAGTGGGTGCAGTTGACCGCTATTCCGCTGCGCCCTTCGGGTGTAATGCTTCTCTTGGAATTGGAATTTTGATGTTTCCGAGTTAGTAGGTTAAGGATGGGGACGACCATCCAGTTTCATTCTTTTTGTTTTGGTCTGCTGGAACAGTACAATCCTTTTGCTTTTGTCGTTTTAATTTCCTGGCTTCTCTGGCTGCCTCAAGCTTGGCATCACGCTCTTTGAAAATTTGTTTTTCGCGACCCTGGAGTTTTGTTTCCGGAGTTATGTACCCTATGGCACTGTGTAACCGTGCCGTATTATAGTGCTGAACGAATTCACCCACAACTTCTCGGGCATCATCCAGTGAAAGCAGTACCCCGGGACGAATGCATTCCGACTTCAATGACCGGTGATATCTCTCCAGTTTCCCGTTGCTTTGAGGGTAATAGGGAGATGTACGGACATGGATCATTCCAGCTATTCGGATAAACTCCTTAAAGTCTTTTGCAATAAACTGTGGTCCGTTGTCGGATATAATCCGTGGGTTGGCTCCGGGTGAATGTACTTACCCCCGGTGTCAAGACAAAAAAGTGCCTGGTATTTGCTGCACGACCCAATTTTTCGGTCATATATCAGGCCACGTCAAAAGAGAACAGCTTTAACAAAAACATCAACCATCAGGCAACGCATGCATGAAGCAGCCTTCCGTCTGCATAAATCAGGGCTCTGGGCCATCATCACAACACATCATCTGTCCCGCATTGCAACACAAGGCAAGCAGAGGGCCACTACTTCGCACTGATTTATTGCGATCTTACAAATAAAGCCTGCCCAGCTCCTTCATTTTGAAATCAAGATAATAAAGCACGGGCACAACCATGCGGGAGAACAGGGTTGCGGCGATCTCGCCAGCCATCAGGGCGATGGCAAGACCCTGAAAAATTGGATCGAAAAGTATTACAAATGAGCCGACTACAACGGCGGAAGAGGTGAGAAGCATTGGCCTGAATCTTATGGCGCCTGCATCAATAACCGCGTCTTCTATGGCCATGCCCTCTGAAAGGCGCAGCTCAATGAAATCCACAAGGATAATGGAATTCCTGACAACTATGCCAGCGCCGGCGATGAAACCTATCATGGAGGTTGCTGTAAAAAAGGCGTCCATCATGGCATGGGCTGGTATTATGCCTATGAGTGACAGGGGAATGGGAGACAGTATCACAAGCGGCACCGAGTAGGAACGGAACCAGCCCACAACAAGAACAAATATCAATACCACCACCACGGCAAACGCGGCGCCCATGTCCCTGAAAACCTCATAGGTCACCTGCCATTCGCCGTCCCACTTCATGGCCCATCCCTTTTCAGTGAATGGCTGACTGGTATAGTAAATTTCCAGCTTGCCCCCATCAGGCGGTGAGTAACTTTCCAGCGCCTTGTTTACGGCAAGGATACCGTAAACAGGGCTCTCCTCCTCACCGGCCATGTCGCCGGTTACATATACAACCGGCTTCAGATTTTTGTGATAAATGGGGTGACTTATCACGGATTCCCTGAATACGGCAATTTCTCCAAGGCTTACAAGCCTGCCGTCCCGGCCCCTGACCTTGACGGATTTCAAGGCGTCAAGGTCTGAACGGTCAACCAGCGGCAGACGCACCAGCACGGGAATATCTTCCCTGTAACCAGGATCATGGAGGAGCCCTGCCACACTTCCACGCACAGACGCGGCCAGCACCTGCATTGCCCGGGCGGGTGATATTCCTAGTGTTGCGGCCCTGTCCCTGTCCACCGTTACTTCATACTCTTTTTGAGGATCTGTCATGTACCAGTCGACATCGACTATGCTTGGGGTGTCCTCAAACACCCTTCTTATGTGTTCCGCAACCTTGATCTGCTTTTCATAGTCAGGGCCATATATCTCGGCCACCAGGGTCTGCAGCACCGGAGGCCCGGGGGGTATTTCCGTCACCTTTATCCGCGCTCCATACTTTTCGGCGATTCTCTCAAGCTTTGGACGCAGCCTCCTTGCAATGGGATGGCTCTGCTCGTCCCTGCTGTGCTTGGGGGTAAGATTGACCTGTATGTCCGCCACGTTGGAACCTTGTCTCAGGTAGTAATGCCTCACAAGCCCGTTAAAGTTGAAAGGCGACGCCGTTCCCGCGTAAATTTCATAATTACTCACGACAGGCTCTCCGGCAAGAACCGACCCAAGCTCCTCTGCCACTCGTGCCGTATGTTCAAGCGCGGTCCCTTCAGGCATGTCTATTATGACCTGAAATTCACTCTTGTTATCAAAGGGCAGCATCTTGACCTTGACTATTTTGAAATATATCAATGAGCAGGCTATCAGAAATAGACATGCCATCCCGCCGAGAAACAACCAGCGGTGAAGACGGTTACCTATGAGATGCCCCATTGCCCAGCGGTAAATCCTGTCAAGCCTTCCCTCTTCATCTTCGGGATGATCAGTTACCCTGCCCAGGATGTGATATGCGGTCCATGGCGTAATCACAAAGGATATGACCATGGACAGGAACATGGCCACAGAGGCTCCAACAGGCATGGGGCGCATGTACGGCCCCATAAGCCCCCTTACAAAGGCCAATGGCAGAAGCGCGACAATAACAGTGACCGTGGCAAGAATGAGCGGACTGCCCACCTCTACCACAGCCTCTATGATTATGGTTTTCAGGTCACGCCCGCGATTTTCAGGAAGACGGAGATGCCGCACTATATTTTCAACACCCACTATAGGATCATCAACCAGAATGCCAATACAGAAGATCAGGGCGAAGAGAGTAACGCGGTTGAGTGTGTATCCATGCAGATAGTAGATAAACAGGGTGTATGCCAGGGTGACAGGAATGGCAACCAGCACCACCAGGCTTGACTGGACCCCGAGCAGAAGGGCCATAAGAATGGCTACGGATATGGTGGCAATTGCAAGGTGCTCAAGCAGCTCATCAGATTTATCCTTGGCCGTCTCTCCATAATCCCTTGTGACTACAACATGCACGCCTTCCGGGATTATAAAGTCGCGCATCTCCTCCACCTTGGCCTTGACGAGGTTGGCGAGCTCGGTCGCATTCCACCCCTTGCGCTTTGCCACTGCAATAGTTACCGCCGGTTTCAGGTCGCCAGGCGCGATCCTGGCGTCCGGTCCGGCATGACGTATTCCAAGCCCGGCCCCTATCATCACATAGGATTCAGGCTCCTCCGCCCCATCCCTGACTGTGGCCACCTGCGCCAGCCTTACAGGAACGCCGCCGCGCACCGCCACTATGGTCTGTTCCACGTCCTGAATGTTTTTGAAAAAATTGTTCAGACGCAGGGAGAATGCCCTGTTACTGTTTGAAATCTCCGAAATCCACGAAGCCTGGTTCTGGCTGGCCAGGGCATTGATAATGTCCGCGGCATCCAGGCCGGTGGACGCCAGCGCCTCCGGCCGCAGTTCCACCCGGACCTGGCGCTTCAGTCCGCCCTTTATGAAAGTCGAGCTTATCCCCGGGATGGCGCGAATCTCATCATCAAGTCTGGCCGCTATCTCCCTGAGTTGTTCACTGCCTGTCCCGTCTCCAAAAAGGGTCAGGCAGACAATTGGCACATCGTCTATGGAATGAGGCTTGAGGAGCGGTTTGCTGCAACCTGGAGGAATCCAGTCAAAATGGGAATAGAGTTTGTCGTAAATCTTGACCAGGCTCTTTTCCGTATCTTCCCCAACGTAAAAACGGACCACGGTCATTGCCCGCCCGTCCATCGCCGTGGAATAGACGTATTCCACTCCCGGGATTTCCCACACAAGCTTCTCCAGGGGATTTATCACCCGGGCCTCGATCTCCCGCGGGGAGGCCCCAGGCATGCTGACCATGATATCCACCATTGGCACAACAATCTGGGGCTCCTCCTCACTTGGAGTAAAAAGAATGGCAAAAATGCCCAGAAGCAGGCTGAACAGTATCAGCAGCGGGGTAATCTTGGAATCCACAAACGCCGCGGTGACAGCCCTTAAAAAAGGAGCCTTGTGGCCGTGGTACGCCTTCATTTCTGAAGAATCCCTACTCAAGACGCAGCCCCTCCCGAACCTGATCAAGATTGGACACAACTACTCTTTCTCCCTGGACAAGACCTGAAAGAACCTCCGCGCTGAGATCATCTTCCCGGGTGCCAGCATCGAGAGTCGCAGGGACAAATCCACCCTTTGACCGTTTCCATGTTCGACCTGCCTTGACGACCCTCCAGTGCAGACGGCTGTCCTGGCCGACTACGAACAAACCCTTGAGCCCTCCCCGGTCCACCAGGGCCGAGCAGGGCACCAGCACCCTCCGGCATGTACCTGCGCTGATCTGAATCCTGCCGTAAACGCCGCTGTTGATGCCGCTGTCTTTCAGGTCGCAAAGAATTGAAAAGGAATGAGAGCCAGGATCGGAACTGTTTGATACCTGGGCTACCGTGGCGGTAACCGTCCTGCGTAATGAAGGGAACCGGATGAAAACCGGGGTCCCTACCTTTACATGCTCCACAAGTGATTCATCAATATCCGCGGCAAACCACGCCCCATGTTCAGAGCTTTCAAACTCTATAATCGGCATGCCCGGCATGACCAGGGTGCCGCTGTCAACAAACCGGCCTGTTACATAACCGTCTGAAGGAGCCTTGATTTCAACATAACGGAGCTGATTAACGGCCTCTGAAATTGCCGCCTTGACCTCACGCTCCCTTGCCGCAAGCGCCGCCATTCGGCTTGTCAGGGCATCCCTGCGGGCGCTTGCCCTGTCGTACTGATCCTGGGTGGCGGAGTTTTCGTCCAGAAGCTTCCTCACCCTCATGAAACTGGCCCTGGCATACTGGAGCTGCGCCCCCACGGCCTCCCGCTCTTTGGCCACGGAGCTCAGGGACTGCCTGAGAGAGGCAATGCGCGCCCTGATATCCTTGTCATCAAGACGCGCCAGCAACATGCCGCCACGTACAAAATCCCCTATCTCATGGGGCATATCAATAACATACCCCGGCATTTTGGCTGAAAGCCTGATGGAGGCTTTTGACTTCACATAACCGGGGAAAAAACGCAGTTCAGGCAGCGTGTGTTCCTCCACGGCCACTGCAGCCGCTTTTACCGACTTCTCAAGGGCTATCTCATTGCCAGGCTGTTCCGAGCCGCATCCGCACACAAGGAAAAGAGAGATGATTGCCGTGGCAAGAACCGCATGCCTGCTCCGGATTCTCATGCTGAATATTTTCATGATACTGACATTCACTTGTAACTGCTCCTCCCCAAGGATCAACTCCCGTAAAGGAAAGCCGCTTTTTACACAACAATGTTGATTTCCGCACGGATCTGCCAACGGGATGGAAAACGCAGGGCAAATAGGCCTGAGATGCAGTCCCGGCACTTCAATCACCGGGCATCAACAGACGCTGCGTCCCGCCTGGCAGATACGTTCAATCTTGATTCCCACCGCTAAAAAAAACGAAATGGAGCGCTTGCGGGATTTACCGCATGTCATCATGCTCCCCGGATTCACCGCCTCCCTGTGTTGCAACACCCTCCTCAGGGGAGCCGCCGCGTTTTGAAGCGGATATTTCCGCTCCCAGCACTCCGGCGCTGAGCTCCAGCTTCGCAAACGCTATCAACTCATTGAAACGGGCCCTTGCCTGCTGAAGTTCCTGTTTCTTCAGCATTGTGTCAGCAGCCAGCAGCTCAACCATCAGGGCAACACCGTTGTCATATCGGTTCCTCAGAATTCTTACACTTTCCCTGGCATGTTCCACCGCTGCCCTGGTCACTTCAAGCTGTTTTATTGCTGTCCTCCAGCTGTAAAACGCCTCTCGCACCTCCAGTTCAACCCTGGCCCTGGTATCCCGAAACGCCTCTTGCGCGGCCCTGCTCCGGGCGGACGCGGCCCCGAGCCTGGCCCTGTCTCCGAGGCCATTGAAAATATTGAATGAGGCCGTGGCCAGGAATGTCCAGGAATCACCGCCGAACTTTCCGGGGTTATCGGTATCCTGTTGATAGACACCCCTTAAATTTACAGACGGCAGAAACCTGAATTCCGCCCCCTTCTTCCGGTACTCCGCTATTTCAAGCTCTTCCCTGCCGAGCTTTAGGTCCGGCCTGCTGGCGCGGGCCACTTCCATCCATTTCTCCAGGCTGGCCAACGAATCACCGGCCTTGTCAGCAACTGGTTCAATATCCCAGGGAGTGCCCTGGGGCGTTCCCATGGCCCGATTGAGATTCGCCATGGCGATCTGGAATCCGTTTTCCGCATCAAGAAGCTCGCGTTCTGTATCCGTCCTGTACACCGTGGCGCTCAACAGGTCGGATTTCAGCACAAGCCCGGCCTCAAATCTTGAACGTGCAAGCTTTTCATGCTGACGCGCGGCACGTACCGCGGCATTCATCACATTTATTGCGTCACGAGAGAGAATCACATTGAAATAGGCCTGCTCCACATTAAAGAACACCGCCTGCCTCGCCGCCTCCTCCCGCAAGGCAGCCATTCTCTCACCCGCCTTTGAAATCTTGTAGCCGATATATTCCCTGCCGCTGTTAAAAACAGGCTGGGTAAGAACAAAACGGGTTGTCCAGTTGGTGCGGTAGTCGGGGTTATTCAGCCTGTCCAGCTGAAAATCTTCACGGGCAAAGGCTGCCTGGTCAAGTTTGGAACCGAATGCAAATACCGGGTTGTTGCTCCTGCCAAGGGTCAATGAGGCATCAAGTCTGGGCAAAAAGGCGCTAATGGCGGAATTGACCTCTTCATGAGCGCCTGTACGGGTGTATTCAGCGCGTTTCAATATCGGACTGGAATGCAACGCGGTTTCAAGGGCGGATTCAAGGGTAAGACCCCGGGCACCAGGACGGGATGAGGTAACATCGGCGGCAAACGCCATGGATTGGAATACCAGCACAAGGGCCAGGCCAAGAAAGGCAAAGGGCCGCACACGCCATGAAGACATGCGACCGCAAAATTTCACTGGCGTATCCGTCATTATTTCCTGCTGCAACATCAAGTCCCCCTGATATTAATATTACAGATCGCTTCCTCCCAAACCGCGAATCACCTCACTCCCCAAACCCCGCCACATGACAAATCACCATTAATTGATGTTACGGAGTAACCAATTATTAAAATATTTTTCATGTTTAAGCAACGGAAATGTTCCGGCCTCTTGGCCGCTACATCTTCCGGAAAACCATTCTGATCAATGCCTCGCCGGCATGATAGACACAGGCAAGACGCCGGATTTCTTGGGCTCCGGGCGAAAATCAGCCGCCATGGTCAATGCCCGCAAGGGTCTCGCCAAGCTCGAATATGGAGAAAGGTTTGCGAATCAGCATGCTATCATCCTCGACAATCCCCCTGTCTGCCAGCTTGTCGGAGGCATAGCCAGACATGAACACCACCTTTATTTCAGGAATTATCTCCCTGGCCCTGTCAGCAAGCTGCTTCCCGCTCATTCCGCTCAAAATCGCATCGGTCAGCAGTATATCCGGCCGCCATTCAAGCGCCTCGCTGCTGGACAGAAACTCCATGGCGTCCTCGGCCGAGCAGAAAGAACGGACCCTGTAACCGAGCTTGTCAAGAAAGGCCGTAACGGTATCATTGACACTCTCTTCATCCTCAACCAGGATAACCGAGGCGCTCCCTCTTACCAGCCTGGACGCGGTTTCCAGCTCACTATGCTCGTCATGACCTGATGCCGGCAAATAAATGGTTACACATGTACCGGATTTCTCGGCGCTTTCAATCGTTACATGCCCCTTGCTCTGCTTGACAGTGCCGTACACCATCGCAAGTCCGAGCCCTGCTCCCTTGCCGACGGGCTTGGTGGTAAAAAAGGGCTCAAACACCTTTTCAACCACATCCTGAGGCATTCCAACTCCGGTATCCCGGACCTTGATGGAAATACACCCGTGATCCGCCTCCGCACTCTCCACCTCGGGGGGACAGGACTCCATTGCCACCGAAACGCCCAGCCTGCCGCCGTCCGGCATGGCATCCCTGGCATTGAGGGCCAGGTTGAGGAGAATCTGCCGCAAAAGGCTGGAATCAATAGTTGCCCTGCACGGCCCTGAAGGCAAGTCGGTTTCGATTTCTATATTTTCCTCAAATATCTTGTCAAAGAGCTCAACACTTTCTTTTACAACCTGAACTATATCAACATCTTCGAGCTTGAGCTTCTTGCGCCTGCTGTATGCCAGCAGCCTGTCAGCAATATGGGCGGAACGCTTTACAGCCTTTTCAATATTTTTTAACGAGTTATATTCATAGCTCCCTGGAGAAGCGTTAAGGAGAAGCATCTGGCAGTAACCCTGAATTGCCGTAAGCTGATTGTTGAATTCGTGGGCTACTCCACCTGCCAGGCGGCCAATTGCATCCATCTTCTGGGTCTGACGGAGCTTGCCTTCCAGGCGGCGCTGTTCCGTAAGGTCTACACCGGTGGCAATGATTCTGAGCGGAAGTTCCCGGTCCGTTAATGCGGTAAATGACCACTCTATCAGACGTTCCTCCCCGCATGATGAGATACAAATGGTTTCAACATGAGATGCCTTTCCTGAACTTATGGCCAACTCAAACGCCTTCTGGAACTTTTTCCTGGTCCTGGCATGGACGAGATATTCATCCGCCTTGCGTCCCTTCAAATCATCGGGGCTGAAGCCTGTAACCAGCTCGGTTGTCCTGTTGGCCTCCAGTATTCCGCCCTCTCCATCCAGGATCAGGACTATCGTAGCGGCAGCGTCTATAACAGCCCTGTTAAAATCACGCTCCCTGCGCAGGTTCCTCTCAAGCTGCAACCTTGTGCCAATATCCTGAAATATTGCAAAACCGCCGATCACCATGCCTGTCTCATCCCTGATAGGGAAGCCGTCAACCTCAACCTCGACCTTCACGTCCGACATGAGCGAGGTATAAGGCCCCTCATAGTGAATCTCCTCACCACGCAGGATTCGCCTTGAATACTCCCTGATCCGCGGCATGGAGGGGTCAATCACATTCAGGCCCAACAGATTTTCCCTGGAAAGGCGCAGGAACCCGCACAGCCAGGAATTGCAGTCAACGATAAAACCGTGTCGGTCAATACAGGCAATTCCCAGCGGCGCCTTGTCAAAAAAGAGCCGGTATCTCTCCTTTGCTTCGGCAAGATCAAGCTCCATCTCCTTTTCCCTTGTTATGTCCCTGAGCACAAAGAGGGTGCTGGAATCTCCCTCAACGTCCTTCTCCCTGGTCTGCCTGATCCAGAGGTATCCACCGTTTTTATTGGTGAGACGGTAGGTAAGCCCGCCGGGAGCACGATTGACGCCACGGTGGTCCATTGCCTCCATGAACCGCGGTTTGTCTTCGGGATGGACAAGATGTGGAAGCAGCAACTGGTCCTCGATGAATGCCTCGGGGGGATAACCGGTCCATTCGGCAATCAGTGGAGAGATATACTCGATGCGAAGGGGTTCCGACCGGTCAGCAAGGACTGTGACCAGTGGAAGCAGGGAGAGTATCTTCTCGCGGCTGCCGGTCTGAACTGTGCAGAGAGTGCCGGAACACACTTCAGACCTTACCGGGGTGAAACAGAATGTTTGCGGTGCGGAACAGCCCTGGACGCACAATGAAAATTCAACGGGTTCGGAAAGCGCATCATTTGCAATCCGTTCCAGCAGCCCGCTGTCACCTTTTTCGAAAAAGGATTTTACATCAGTACCCGGGCCGGTATATGCAGGGGCAGCCCCGAAGAGATTGTCAAAATGCGCATTCGATGAAATGATTGCGCCCTGCCTAAGAAATGCCGCGGGCTGCGGGATCACGGCCAGGGGAAGTATTACTTCTGTTTTACCAGGCATGTTTCCTCATATCTTGCGGAAGGTTTTCTGGGTTTTCACATCATCCCGCCATTAGCAGTTGGATTAACGGTGTTTCACATCCAAGGTGAGCCGTTGCGGCATTCGGGGCGCGTTAGCCAATGGAGCCTGTTGAACGCCTGCATCAGGAAATGCGCATTATGGCAATGTAAAGAAAATACGCCAGCAGCATCATGCAGCCTTCAGGGCGGCTTACA
>JALVQQ010000225.1 GCA_027025395.1 Deltaproteobacteria bacterium
CTCTCCAGGCTCAATAGATATAAAGTCATTTGAAATATTGCAGCTGGTTTCGCCAGCCCTTGCTGGAAAACGCAGTTCCCTGCCTTCCTTTCTGTATCTGCCCGGCAGGCATGAACTCACCCAGGGTTCGTTTGCCCTGCCGTGGGATCAGGACAGGGATTACGCCGTTGGAGTCCTCGCCCGTGATCAGGGCAGCATGGTTCCGGGCAGGCTTGTCTCATCGGCCAAGAGCTGGCTTTGTCATGGCGGCGTTGACAGGGATGCACCCATTCTGCCCTGGGGCTCTGACGAAGATGTCAAAAAGGTTTCTCCTGTCACGGCATCATCCCGCTACCTCCAGCACTTGCGCGAGGCATGGAACGCCACAATGCCCGCCCCCATGGAGGAGCAGCATGTGGTTCTGACAGTTCCTGCCTCGTTTGATCAGGTTGCAAGGGAGCTTACGCTGCGGGCGGCAGAGGAGGCTGGTCTTGAATCAGTAGTACTTCTGGAAGAGCCCCTCGCCGCCTTTTATTCCTGGCTGTCCCGCAATGAAAATAACTGGGAGCAGGCCATCAGACCCGATGATCTGCTCCTTGTATGTGATGTGGGAGGAGGAACTTCGGATTTTACACTTATCTCCTGTGTCGGACATGAGGACGGCCCAAGGCTTGAAAGGCTTGCCGTTGGAGAGCACCTGCTCCTGGGCGGGGACAACATGGACCTTGCCATAGCTGCACTTGCAGAAAAAAATCTTGGAGAAAAGGAGCTGGGCGTCTCAAGGTGGCAGGCCCTCTACCATCAGTGCCGCCAGGCGAAGGAGAAGATGTTCAGTGAACAGGGCGCTGAAAAGGTAACCATAAGGCTTGCCGGAAGGGGGCGTTCCCTGGTTGGCGGAACCCTGACCACGGAACTGTCAAGGCGAGAAGTGGAAGAGGTTATTTTCAACGGGTTTTATCCGGAAATCTCCGCTGATGATTCAGAGGCAGAGACCCGGGGGGGCACTGGACTCAGGGAGATGGGGCTTCCCTACTGTGCCGATCCCGCTGTTACCAGGCACCTTCTCAGGTTTATAAAGCGCAATGCCCAGGGGCGCATGCCGACCCTTGTCCTGTATAACGGCGGCTCTCTCAAGCCGCCACGCCTCAGGAAGCGTATAACTTCACTTCTTTCAGGTTGGGCCGGGCACAGGGTCGGGGAGCTTGAAAGCCAGTCGCTCGACCTTGCAATTTCGTGGGGCGCGGTCTATTACGGCCTGGTTCGGCAGGGGCTCGGGCTGCGAGTTGGAGGCGGTATTCCAAGGGCCTATTTCGCAGGCATCTCCTCCGGATCTGAAAGTGACAGAAAGCTTGCCGTCTGCCTCCTGGAGCGCGGCACCGAGGAGGGAAGGCAGGTAGAGCTTGAGCAGAGTTTCAAGGTTCGCACCAACATGCCGGTCAAGTTTTCTCTCTACAGCTCTACTGTCCGCAAGGGCGACCGGGCCGGGGATGTAGTGGAGGTTGACCCTGAGACAATGGTAAGGCTTCCGTCCCTGCAAACAGTGCTCAGGTATGGAAAAAAAGGACAGAATATCCAGTTACCTGTTCGTCTTGGCGCTGAAGTTACGGCAATCGGGACACTTGAGCTCTACTGCCGTTCAACCGAGAGTCCTCACCGTTGGCGGCTGCAATTTCAGTTAAGGGAAAAGGAGGAGCCTGTTTCAGGCAGCGGGGTGGAAGGCGTCAGGGTCGCATCTGCTGCCCCTGACCCCGCCAAGGATGGAAAAGACGCGGGCAGCGGGCTTTCGGATACAGACAGAGCAGCGGTTGAAAAGGCCTCAAGGGTTATCAGGGACTGTTTTGCCACAGGTTCATCGGGCAGTGATGCCGCGTCGCTCAAGCAGTTATCATCCAGCCTGTCCGATATTATCGGCATGGACAGGAATCTGTGGTCCCTTCCGGTGCTTCGCTGCCTTGCAGATGTGCTTCTCGAGGTAAGGGATGGCAGGCGTCTTTCTCCGCAGCATGAGGCCAGATGGTTCAATCTTGCAGGTTTTTGCCTCAGGCCTGGCATTGGAGAAGTGACCGATAACTGGCGGATGAAGCAGGTATGGCCTCTATATTTTGAAGGGCTGCTGAATCCAAGGCAGGCGGATTGCCGGCTTCAGTGGTGGATATTCTGGCGACGCGTTTCTGCAGGGCTTGGCGCCGGGCATCAAAAGCAGATATTTGCCTCAATGTCAGGCGCGATACTGCCTGAAGAGCAGAAAAAGAAAAAAAGAAGGCGGAAATCACGCGCCGCCAGGCCACTGAAGGTGGCCCCGGAGGAACGCAGGCAGATGTGGCTCTTTGCAGCGGGACTTGAGCGCCTTGATGTGGAGGACAGGATCAGGATGGGCAGAACACTGGTTGCGGATGCCGTAAAATCATCACCCTGGAATGGAGTGCTGTGGGCGCTTTCAAGGGTCGGGGCGCGTCAGCCTCTTTACGGTCCGGCCAACAAGACGGTTCCTCCGGCTGAAGTATGGTCATGGATTGAGACATTGCGTAAAAAGGAGCTTTCGGGACGGCAGCTTGTGAACTGCATAATATCACTTGCAAGGCTGACCGGTGACCGAACCCGCGATCTTTCTCAAGCCGCCAGGGAGGAGATAGATGTCTGGCTCGAACTTTTAGGCGCGACCCCGGAGGAGAGGCTGCCGCTTCGCGAAGTGGTGCAAATGAAAGGCGCGGAACGCAGTGAGGCCTTTGGAGAAAGTCTGCCTGAAGGACTTATAATTTCAGGTTCTTGAGGATACCGGTAACGCAAGACAGGACGGAGTTTCATGGCAAGGGGACGTATTTTCATCATAATTTTTATTTTCATGGGGCTCTTCGCCATTGCCTGGGGCACAGTCCGGGCCAGGGAGGCCATCCAGGCAAAGAGCTGGCCGGTTGCCTCTGGCACAATTATCAAATCAAAGGTTACGGAGGTGCGGATTTCGGATTCAGGGATCAGGGTGGCGAGGCTTTGTCTGGAGCTGGACTACATATATCTGGTTGGCGATAAAATCTATGACGGGCACAGGCTGAATGCCGGATGGCACTGCTTCGGCTCTCAATCAATGGTGGAGGATGTAATAGCCCGATATCCCACCGGCAAACAGGTAAAAGTTTATTACAACCCCAAGAATCCAGCCTCATCCATGCTTGAACCCGGGCTGGACTGGAGCATTTTTTTCCTGTGGGGAGTAGGGCTTGTGACTGTTTCCGTAATGTGGCCCTTTCTCAGGCGTCAAAAAAAAATATAGGCTGACGGATGGTACAACTGTCTCAATATCAATGCCATTGCATGGAAAAAATGCCTGGATATTTGGATAATAGCCAATTTTCAAGCTTTTTATCTGGGCATGCCCGGAAAGGTTCACCAGGTACTTCATGCCATCTTGTTTGACAAATTATATGGAGCGGTTTTTCGCAAAGCATTTGTACATATTTACCCTAAATGAGTTTAAACACCTGGTTGCAGCCATGTGACATCATGCGCCGGATTTGACGCACTACTTTTGCGCTTTCATGGCTTTTCTCAGCAGAGACATATTCTCCCTGGTAATCGGTTCCAGAAATTCCACCCCCATCTTGAATGCCACAAGATCCTCATAGTCGTAACTGTCAAACCATACAGGATATGCCTTTATGGAAATCCTGCCTATATTTCCATCTGTATCTCCAGCCTCGCCTTTTCCTGTTACTGAAATGGACTCCGCTATCCCGAGGTTGTCGAAATCCGTGGGAGTAAATGAAATTACCAGTAAATGCTCCCTGTTTTCCTGAACGGAAAAGCATATATGGTAGAGGTCAGACATAACGCGTGTAAGAAACAGGGCGGCTCCGTGGCGTGACAGGTCTATAATCCTGGCAGGAAGGGGGCCTGCAACTTTAAAGCCATTTTCATCCACAGCCTCCACGGTGGCGGGCAGCAGGGACAGGTCGTAGCGTTTCGATCTTCTAAGGTTGGTAAATAACAATTGACTAGGCCTCCACCCCCTCACTGTGACGTCCGGCATTACGGACGGCCTTTTACCGGAACGTACCAGTGCAGTTTTTTGCGGCAATGATTTCGGATACTGCGTACCGTTCTATATCTGCCTGCACTTTGGCAGGATTGAATTTAAAAAACCCCAAAAAAAATTCTCGTGCGGCAATTACCGACTCACATACTAACGGACAAAAAAACCTGTGCCACCAAGAGGGACCAGCAAAAGCAAGCGTTCCGGCCACGGAAAGGCTGGCGGTAACCACGGTGCCTCCGCCTCCGCGCCAGTCAATGGTTGCGCTAAAACCAGCAGGATGATTCTGTTGTGCTGCACGGAATATCCATGGCGTTAATATCGCCTAACGTCCAGGTCAGTTGCCGCCATTCCGCTGCGCTTCCTGGCGGCAACCTGCACCATATTGTTCGTTTTTTATTTTTGTTTCAGGCAGTTGTCGACAAATTTTTTCGCTGTGAAAATTTCACTTCCCTTTATTTTCTTGCATGCAAGATGACATCAAAGAATAATCGGGCTGGCAAATAGATTATAAGCTCACTCAGTATTTCACATATATCTCAATAGCAATATTTTTTATAAAGTCAACAATAAAGGTGAAAACGCCATCCAGTCGGGATTGTTCTCACATTTACAGACACCGCTGTGAATTGCTTTATATGCATTGATTCTGCAACAATTTTTTCGTATGCCATTTGCCAGGCGTGAGGTAAAAAAAGATGGTCAATGAATACATTGACTGCGCCAAACGGAAACCCGACAGAGGGAATGCGCCACATCGATTCAACATTCGGGCCATCTACACTGTCAACTCGGGCCGGGTAAGGTGTGCTCGACAGATATTTTTTCAAGCCCTCGCCACAGGCAAACCCGCCAATAATTCCAACAGGACAGCGCTGTTACACCATAAAGGGCGTGAAAATTTTGGGGGAACCTTCACAAAGCAAACTTCAATGACGTGACAAATCGCCTTGAATGAGGCCAGGTTTCCGGTTTGATGCGCAGCCTGGAATGGATGTAATGGTGGAAAGGTATGTTTGCAGGCTGTCAGCTTTCACTGCCTGCAGCGAGCGATTGTGCCTGAAAATATGTTCCTATGGCCTCAAGAAGCTCATCCAGATCGCCATGCATTATGGATTCAAGCCGGTAAAGCGTAAGCCCTATGCGATGATCCGTAACCCTGCCCTGAGGGAAGTTATAGGTCCTGATTCGTTCACTCCTGTCGCCGGAACCAACCATCTGTTTCCGCTCCGCGCTAAGCTGGTCATGCTGTTCACGCTTTTTAAGATCAAGCAGCCTGGCGGCAAGCACTTTCATTGCCTTGGACCGGTTCTTGTGCTGTGAGCGCTCATCCTGGCACTGCACAACAAGCCCGGTCGGGATGTGCGTTATGCGCACAGCCGACTCCGTCTTGTTAACATGCTGTCCGCCAGCGCCAGAGGCCCTGTAAACATCAATCCGGAGGTCTGAAGGATCGATCTCAACATCCACCTCGTCCGCCTCGGGAAGCACGGCAACAGTAACTGCGGATGTATGAATTCGGCCCTGGGTCTCGGTATCCGGAACACGCTGAACCCTGTGGGTCCCGCTCTCGTATTTTAGATGGCTGTAAACCCGGTCGCCGGAAATCATTGCTATTATTTCCTTGTAACCGCCGATACCGGTCGCATGCTCGCCAAGCACCTCGACTTTCCATCTCTTTTCCTCGGCATAACGGCTGTACATTCGAAAAAGGTCAGCGGCGAACAGGGCTGCCTCATCTCCACCGGTGCCGGCCCTTATTTCAAGCAGAACATTCTTTTCGTCAAGCGGATCCTTGGGCAGAAGGAGACGTTTGAGTTCTGATTCCAGCTCTTCCATGCGCCCTTCAAGCTCATCCAGCTCGGAACGGGCAAGCTCTCTCATATCGGGGTCAGGGTCTGAAAGCAGTTCCCTGTTTTCCTCAACCTGTTTGCGCACGTCCTGGAATTCGCGATAAACACGAACCACCGTGCCGAGATCAGAGTGTTCCTTGGCAAGTGCCTGATACTTTTTCTGATCCTTGAAGACAGCCGGATCGCTCAACTCTTTCTCAAGCGTGTTATACTTTTCTTCCAGCTCCCGCAGTTTGGCTTGCAAATCCATTATTCAGGCAATAACCTCAAAAATTTCCAACTCTGGCAAAAATGATCTGTAATACCGCCGGGCAAATGACAAACACATATTTGTAGTAAGATGCGAGGCACAAAAAAACGAAACGGGCGACCATGCCTGAACCCGGGCGGAGACACCGCGCCCCTTTTCAAACACCACTGCCTGCCCAAGCCCGACTCTTTGCGCATCTCATCCACGGGCCTGAAGTGGCCCTGGCCGTTGCTTGACCCTTTGAGAGCCTTGGCAAGATCCCGCTCCTGTCAGGAGTTCAAGGAATATGCGCAGCCAGGAAAAACCCTGTCAGATGATCCGCTGCCATCGCGTCCAAGGCTGTAGGCCGCCGCCGGGGCGGCTGATGGAAACAACTTCGCGATTCTTGACACCTTGTCAGCCAACCCGGATAAAGCGCCGATGGTTGCAGGGCAGGAGGGGAGGCTTCCGCGGCAGATTCAGCCTTCCTTTGTTATCTTGCCATATTTCTTGCGGAATTTCTCAATACGGCCGGCGGTATCAACAAGTTTCTGCTTGCCTGTAAAAAATGGATGACACTTGGCGCATATTTCCACTTTTATCTCTTCAATGGTCGAGCCTACCTGAAATTCGTTACCGCAAGCACAGCGCGCGGTGGCATTATAATATTTTGGATGAATATCCTTTTTCATAACCGGTTTTCTCCTGTTTTTATTACTTAATATGGCAAGGGCCACGGGTGCGGCATAAAAAACTACCATTTTGCCTTTTCGTCAACTGTCATGCGGCGCCTATTTGCAAAAACAACAAGACTGCGCCTGGCCATAACGTCCCTCATCTACCCCCTGTTCATGGATGCAAGGAATTCCTCGTTATTTTTGGTGCCGGCTATCTTGTCAACCAGGAATTCCATGCTGTCAATAGGATTAAGTGGGGATAGAAGCTTTCTCAGAATCCATACGCGGTTAAGCACATCTGGAGGCAAGAGCAGGTCTTCCTTCCTGGTGCCTGAACGATTGATATCGATAGAGGGAAAGATGCGTTTTTCCGTGAGCTTGCGATCCAGCACTATTTCCATGTTGCCTGTGCCCTTGAACTCTTCAAAAATCACTTCATCCATGCGGCTTCCGGTATCAATAAGAGCCGTTGCAATTATGGTCAGGCTGCCGCCCTCTTCGATATTACGGGCAGCGCCGAAAAATCTCTTGGGCCGCTGAAGCGCATTTGAATCAACACCGCCCGACAGTATCTTGCCGCTGGGCGGAACCACGGTGTTGTAGGCCCTTGCCAGCCTTGTGATACTGTCAAGAAGGATAACCACATCCTTCTTGTGCTCCACCAGTCTCTTGGCCTTTTCAATCACCATTTCAGATACCTGGACGTGACGCTGTGCTGGTTCGTCAAATGTGGAGCTGATCACCTCCGCATCAACAGAGCGCTGCATGTCAGTAACTTCCTCGGGCCGTTCATCAATAAGAAGCACAATCATTATGACTTCAGGATGATTGGTCGATATGCTGTTTGCTATGCTTTTAAGCAGCATGGTCTTGCCCGTTCTGGGCGGCGCAACAATAAGACCTCTCTGCCCCTTGCCTATGGGGGTCATCAGGTCCATTATTCTCGCACCGATATTGTCCGGTTCGGTCTCAAGCTTCAGACGTTCCTCAGGATAGAGAGGGGTGAGATTGTCAAAGAGAATCTTGTCAAAGGCACTCTCCGGAGGGTCAAAATTAAGAGATTCAACCTTTAGCAGGGCGAAGTAACGCTCTCCCTCCTTTGGAGGCCTTATCTGCCCCGATACGGTATCTCCCGTATTGAGGTTGAACCGTCTGATCTGGGATGGCGAGACATATATATCGTCAGGCCCGGGCAGATAATTATAATCAGGGCTCCTCAAAAAACCGAAGCCGTCCTGAAGTATCTCAAGAACTCCCTGTGCATATACTATCCCGCTTCGTGACATCTGGGCCTTGAGTATGGAGAAAATAAGCTCCTGCTTTCTTTTCCCCCTGGCTGACTCAATGCCCAACTCTGCCGCAAGCTGATACAGTTCAGCCACGGGCTGCTTCTTCAGGTCATTCAAGTTCATTATCCTGGCCGGATTACCATTACCATTTGCCGCGGCAACCTCGCCCCCCTGATCTCTGTTACTGTTTTTTGTCTTTCTTGCCATCTGGCACCTCAAAATTAATGGATGAAGTTGCGACTATCGGATTCGATTACGCGAAAGGACAGGACACCTCTCCCGCTGCCAGAACGCCGCTGTCTGGCAAATGTTTCATTTTTGCTGTAACAACATGGGAAAATAGTGAAAAATGACTATTTTGATTTTTGATATTTGAACTCTGATACCTAATTTCTGAATACCGGGGAGAACAGACAAGGAAAAAGGACATTACACTGTATCAGGGCCACAAGCAGTGGCATGCCCCGGAAAAAACGAATTAATCAACCCCCGACATGCCAGTTACAATCTGAAAATATGCAGGGCCCCTGCCCTGCTGACATCATGAGCATTACACTGTTGTTTGAAACACGGCATCACCATCAAGCCAAACAAATGGCCTCCGGAGCAAGATAACCTGCCTGCCAGCAACCTGATCCGTGACATACCGGCCAGCCCGGAATACTGAACCGCTGTTTTCTTGCAAACCGCCGAACACTTCCCCGCCTGTCTCCCCAACAAGCAGGCCGCCCGGCCAGGAGCAAGAGACTCATGAGGCAGAAGGCGCGGTAATGTCAGGCACACCTTGCGACCTTAGAATCTGTAATGATTTTTGATCAGCAGAAACAGGAAATGGACCGGAAACCGATCGTTTCTGAAATATGGCCTCCATGAGCATTGGCCACCACGCTGATTCAGCGCCGGATTCATATAGCCGTTAAAACAGGGTCTTGTCAACTCTTTTTAGGAGGTTGACAAAAAGATTTGTGTTTGCACGGGAAAGACGGTTAGCCGCCCCGTTACCTGGCAACATATCCAGGATGCCTTGGCAATCGGTACGCTATCCTGCTGAATATCAGCAATATCATCAGGATATGTCTGACAAGGCCGGACAATATCTCAACACATCCGGGAGGATTGCCGGCACGGCCGCGCCGCAACACGGCCCAAGAGGCGAAAACATGCTCCATTTATGCTTCAAATTTCTGGCGGCTGCCAGGCCGCGTCCCTGAGAAAGAGGCAAAATTCCTGCCCATCAGCCTTCAAGATCGCCTGGAGCTCGCCAGCCCGATTCCTGCATTACCCTGACCAGCCTCAAAAGCATGCCGTTAACCGGTGTTGGAACCTCCAGCCTCTCACCCCTGACACATACAAAACCGTTTATATATTCTATTTCTGTCCGGCCTTTTCGCATTCTGTCCTGCAGCATTGAAGAGATATTCGCCGATGTCCTTTTACAGATATCAGTCACGTTGAACAAAAGGCCCTCAAAATCATCTTCCACATCCAGCCCGGCCTTTTTCATCACCTGAAATGCCTCCCGAACCGCATCATGCTGAATTGAAACGGCTGAGGGGTACTCCAGCAGCTCCCCGTTTGTCAGGCACGTTATGGCAGTCAGGGCATTTATGGCTACATTTGCCACCAGTTTCCTCCATCTGAAGGGTAACGGATCATCCACCAGCGAGACATCCCACCCGGCAGAGCCAAGCGCCATTGCAAAGGCCTGAAGCGAGGCCAACGCCTTGTCGTCCGGCGGCTGCTCGAATCCCATTACCGTGCTGCCGGTCCCGGCAAGACGCACATGACCCGCCTCCAGCAGAGTGGCCCCCATGCCTGTAACGCCAGAGACGAAATATCCAGGGGAGGCCATATCAGACAGATACTTCTCATATCCCATGCCATTCTGAAGGGTAACGACAACTGTATCCGGCCCTACAATAGGCCTGGCAAACGAGGCGCTTTCCCTTGTATTAAATGCCTTTACTGTAAAGAGTGCCAAGTCATGCGTCCCCGCATCTTCAGGCCTTACAGTACAGCGAGGCTTGCAAAACCGGCTTTTGCCGCCGGGCACATCCAGTCGGATTCCGCTGCGGGCAATGAACTCGGCCCTTTCGGGACGATGATCCACAAGGGTGACATTCATCCCGGCACGGCACAGGTCATGCGCCGCGAGACATCCTATGGCCCCGGGACCTATCACGGCAACCCTTAACCCTGAAACTGAATGCTCACCGGACATCCCTAATCTCCTGAACGAAACCGGCAATGGAGCCGCCTGCCGCTGGTATTCAACTGAGCCATCCTCCGCGCCGGGCTGAAACCGGCATGCAGAAATTTTGTATTACCGTTCATGGGATGAATATAAATTGTTACTGACGCAGTTTCTCTTGACATGAGGGGAGTGTCCTATTACATGAACCAAAATTCAGAGCAATCCGAACCGGCTGACGGATATCTTGAACAAAATATAACCCGGTTCGCCTGAACAGGAAAGACGAACGGCCGCAATCAGGCTGGTCATGCAGCCCCCGCCTTTTTGACGTGCCTCGTCTTGTTACCGCCTGCGGCAAGCCGTTTTCAGGATTTTGTTTTTGCGTTGCCTTTCAGCATAACCGAAACATGCCCAGGAAAGACCTTGACATATCAGGGACTTTTTTTCTTTCAGGCTCGGCAAGCACACTGTAACACCTAAATATTTCAGGAGGAATGCATGTTAGCTAAAGAATGGATGGCAGTAGATCCAATAGTAGTGGATGAAAATACATCGATCATGAAGGCTACCCAGCTCATGAAGGAGCATGGAATACGGCGAATACCGGTTGTTCGCGACAAAAAGGTGGTTGGAATCGTAAGCGACAGGGACGTGAAGGAAGCTGCTCCATCCAAGGCCACATCGCTTGACGTGCACGAACTCTACTATCTGCTCTCCGAAATCAAGATAAAGGATATCATGACACCTGACCCCATCACGCTGAACGAAAATGATTCAGTTGAAAAGGCAGCGGTTATCATGTTGGAAAACAGAATTTCCGGA
>JALVQQ010000226.1 GCA_027025395.1 Deltaproteobacteria bacterium
TCAGGAGATATTCAGCAGGGAAGAACTGATAAAGGCCTTTGAGCTTGAGCGGATCAACAAATCCAATTCCATATTCAACTACCGCAAGGGTGACCCCAAGTTCTTTACAGACCCAAAGGCCATAAATATAAACGCACACTATCTCCGCACCATGCCCATAGAAGAGATAGCAGAGATGGCGCGTCCTTTTTTTGAAAAGGCCGGATTGTGGGATGATGCCTACGAAGGTGAAAGGCGTGAGTGGTTTCTGAAGGTTCTTGATATCACAAGGGAGCGTTTTCATACCCTGCTGGACTTCACCACACAGGGCAGGTCGTGGTTTTCGGATGAGTATGACTTTGATCCCAAGGCCCTGAGGAAGAATGTTTACAAGCACGATGGGCTTGAAGAGTGGCTGCCGGCCCTGGCCGATGTGCTGGAGAAAACAGAGCCCTGGAGCGCCGGACATCTCGAGCAGGTGCTGCGTGATTATGCCGCATCTCTCGACAGGAAACCTGGCGTGATAATAAATGCCATGAGGGCAGTGATTACGGGCCAGATCAAGGGGCCAAGCATGTTTGAGGTGCTTGAGCTGCTGGGCCGGGATGTCTGCGTCAGGCGGCTCAGGGAAAAGACCCCGCAGGTTTTTGCAATGAAGGAAGAGTAGAGATGCCCCTGCTTGTATAAGCATCAGCAGCCTGCCTATGGTGACTGGCTGATTCCTTGAAAAAAGCAGGGGTTGTTATTCCTGCAAATTTTTGAGCTTCATCAATGCGTCAGACGGCAGGGACAACCCTGTTCCAAAACCCAAAAACCGTCAAGGCCTGTGGATGTTTCAGCTCGGAGGGGTTTTGTATGTGCGGCGGAAGGGGATTTCATGGCTGCATGACTATCAGGCGGGCTGATGGGGAAAATCATGTTACGTTCAACAGTTCGAAAACTCAAGGCTATTTCTGATCCTACCAGGATTAAACTCCTTTATATGCTCACCCAGAAACAGCTCTGCGTATGTGAACTTACCTTTGCTCTCGGCCTGGCCCAACCAACGGTATCACGGCACCTTAAACAGCTTGAGGAGTCGGGTTTTGTTGGCAGCAGAAGGGAAGGTTCCTGGACTATCTATTTTATTGAGCCTGAGGATGAAATAAACGGCCGGCTCCTCGAGCTGGTTCTGGACAGGATAAAAGAAGATAGGGATTGCAGGGCGCTCAGGAAAAAACTGAAAAACATAGACCGGTGTGCAATATCCGGACAGGGCAAATACCTGAAGGATAATGCGGCATCATCCCGGACAATTCAGACCGGAGGGTAATGCAGCATGAAGAAGGTACTCTTTATCTGTACCCAGAATGCGTGCAGGAGCCAGATTGCAGAGGCGGTCGTCGGGCAGGCGCTTGAAGGCATGGTTCAGACCTTTTCAGCCGGGACAGAGCCAGCCGGTGTTCATCCACTTGCAGTCAAGGTCCTTGAAGAAGAGGGCATGGATATTTCACAGGCCAGGTCAAAGCACATTGACGAGTTTAACGGCCAGGCATTTGACCTGGTAATTACCCTCTGCGGTGGCGCGGCTGAGAGCTGTCCATTCTGGCCAGGGCAGGGAAAGCGTATTCATGTTGGATTTGATGATCCTGCTGCTGTCAAGGGTGATGAAGCAAAACGCCTGGATGCCTTTCGCAAGGTCAGGGACGAGATAAAAGAGCGGCTGGTAAACGTGGTAAGGGAGGAACTGGGCTTGTGAATTTTGTTTTATGTTTTTTTGTTGCCTGATATATTGTTGTATGTCTATATGGTTATTAGGTTTGCCTGGTGCCTGGCTCAAGTGATTGCCGCCCCAGGGGCCGCATAACAGGATAATTTGAAAAATGCTTAAGATCTTTACCATAATCGCAGATATTATTGTTTACCAGTGGCTTGGCATGAATCCCGAGACCCATCTTGCCGAGTCACTGCACTTCTTTATTGAAGACACCACCAAGATATTTTTCCTGCTTGCCACAATCATCTTTGTGGTGGCGATCATCAGGAGCTTTTTCCCGCCGGAGCGCACCCGCAAGTTTCTTGCCGGGAAAAATGTCTATATCGGCCACGTACTTTCCGCCCTCCTTGGAGTTGTGACTCCCTTCTGTTCCTGTTCTGCATGTCCCCTGTTTATCGGTTTCGTGGAGGCAGGTATTCCCCTGGGAGTGACCTTCAGCTTTCTTATTGCCTCTCCAATGGTCAATGAGGTTGCCCTGATTCTGCTCTTCGGCCTGTTTGGCTGGGAAATTGCCGCCATTTACCTGGTTACAGGGCTGCTTGTCGCAATAGTTGCAGGCATTGTGATTGGAAAACTCAACATGGAGAAGTACGTGGCGGATTATGTCTGGGAAGTTCGCATGGGAGAGGCGGAAGTCCCGGATATGAACTGGCCTGAACGTATGCAGTATGCAAGGGGGTACGTAAAGGAAATACTGGGCAAGATCTGGATTTACGTACTCCTGGGTATTGCCGCAGGGGCCCTTGTCCACGGCTATGTGCCCCAGGACTTTTTGCTGAGATATGCGGGCCCGGACAACCCGGTAGCCGTGCCCTTTGCTGTAATCCTCGGCGTGCCCCTTTACAGCAATGCGGCGGGAGTCATCCCAATTGTACAGGCCCTTATGGCCAAGGGGCTTCCGCTGGGCACCACCCTGGCGTTCATGATGGCCGTGACCGCCCTGTCATTTCCGGAGATGGTGATACTGAGTCAGGTGTTAAAGAGGCAGCTCATCGCAACCTTCGTGGGGGTGGTGTCCGTGAGCATAATAATCGTGGGCTATCTCTTTAATTTTATTATGTGAGTTTTGAAGTAGGGAACGATGCAAAGGCAAAGGGACATGATCTGTTACTGCTTTTCATACACCGAGCAGGATATTGTTGATGACGTAGTTGCAAACAACGGACGCTCCACCATTATGGAACGCATTGCAAGCGAAAAGAAGGCTGGGACATGCCGCTGCAGGGAGACAAATCCCCGTGGCCGGTGATGCATGGCGGATGTCCGCCGGGTTGTGGACAAGGCGGCAGCTTCCCTGGGATTATGAGCTTGTTGTGAGACGGAGTTTAATCATTTGACTGCGATATCTTCAGGGTCAAGCGGATGGTTGTTGCCAACCTTTGACATGGCTGCATCAAATTTGTCCCTGCTGCCACGAGCAGCCCTCTGTTCGAGATATGCCTGGGTTTTCAGTGCAGACATCTTTTCTGCCAGGGCGGTAGCAATCAGTTGGTTAACGGATATGCCTTCTTCCCTGGCAATTGCCTTTGCTTCCTTGTGGAGGGATTTGGGTAATCTCAAACTGACAGTACTCATATTAATCCTCTGATATTCAGAAATTCCCACGGGGTTAATGCTTGAATTCCAAATCTGGAGATACCAATGAAATCTTTTTTGTTAAAAGTGATAATGTACTGGCTGTTTGATTTTACTGCCAGTTCCAGAACAAAATCATCTTTTGGATCATTAAGGAGAGGACGCCATAGGTAGTCGATTTCATGTTTGTTTCCTGCAAGACACAGGTAGTCAAGAATGTGTGACAGGTCATTTTCGTTAAGATTGGTCTGTGACAAAAGCCTGGTGGCGACAGACTCATATTCAAGTATCAGGGGGACTGAAATATTTATTTCAAAATGTTTTTTCTCCACAAGAGAAAAGAGATAAAATGATGCCCCGGTATTGTTGGTAATGGCAGAGATAAAGACATTTGTATCAATAACAA
>JALVQQ010000227.1 GCA_027025395.1 Deltaproteobacteria bacterium
AGTTAGGCGGTTGCAGAAGGAGGGCAGTGGAAGATGCTGTCTATATCAGATAATAACGCTTTGAATAGGAATGTCTGGCAAAATCAAAACGGCAGCTTGAGGTACTGGCCGGCATATATGGTATATCGTTTGTCCAGATTGTTTGTTGACGCCAGTTTTTTGAGACTAATGCCATGTTTCCGGGCAACCAAATGAGCCGTATCTCCAGGTCTTACGCGGTAAAATCTGGACGGTTTCTGCCGTGCCATAAACAACCTGCCGTGACCGGTTTCTGCAAGTGCAAGAGAGAGGCTGTTTGCGCTTAAAAGAGGAAGTTTCAGGGCATATCCTGCTGGAATATATTTCTCGCCTGCAAGCACCGGCTTTCTCAGGGCGGGATTCAGCCTCTGCAGCTCCGCAGGAGGAATGTCGAGCATGGTTGCAAGCCGGGTAAATTCTGCATAGCCAGGCATACGCGCGGTTACAAAAAGGAGTGGTTTTTCAATCATGACTCCTTCGGGAGCGGGTTCATCCCCGGCATTGTCCATGAGCTGCTGGGCCACGTCCACCGCAGCCAGAAATTCCGCATAAAAATTACGCGAGGCGAACCTGAAACGCTTGCCCTTGTACTCAGCAATTATCTTTTCAAAACTGCCGTGACGTTCAAGCGCCCGCTCCATGCCAGCGGCACCGTGGTTATACGCTGTTATTGCAAGGGGCCATGAGCCGAGCCTGTCATAATTTTCCCACAGCAATTCTGCTGCTGCCCTGGTTGATTCAAACGGATCAAGACGCTCATCAACCAGATAGTTGATTTTGAGGAAACGCCGGCCGGTTCCGCGCATAAACTGCCACATGCCCGCAGCGCCGCACTTGCTCCTGGCGAGAACATTAAATGAGGACTCCACATGGGGCAGGTAGCAAAGTTCTTCCGGCAGGCCATAGCTGCGGAAAATACGCTTCATTTCCGGAAGGTATGCGCCGGAGCGCACAACCCCTTCAAGGAATCTGTCTCTCAGGCCCCTCTGTGACCGGACATTGCGTGCCGCCTCCTCAAGTTCTTTCCTTGAAGGCGGCTCTCCAAAGGCCTGCAATATCCTGCGGTCAAGTTCATTGCAAGGGCCCTGTCCTGCTGCAAGCCGTTTAAGTGCCTTTTTTACCTCATGACATACATGTTTTTCTGCCTTGCGGCGTTTCCTCAGGCTGGTTGCCGATTCATCCTGTTCATCCTGAGAGAAATCAAGCACAATATATATTTGAAGCGGATTTAGCTTGTCATGAATGACTGTCCGGGATGAATCAAACTCTGTATAGATCCGTTTCCAGAATTCTATGTTGGGCAGCAGGACGGCAGGCCTTGGCAGCTCTTCACTGCCGGCATAAGAACGGAACGGGACAAAGCAGCTCAAAATAAAAACCCAGGCCAGGCCAAAATATGTTTTTTTGAAGAATTTCATGGGAGGTACCTGATAAATAACAATGCGGCTTGTCACGTTCAGCCTGAAAAATTGGGCCAGCCCGCAAAAACAACAGCTCGCGCAGGCAGAGGACCAAAGCCTTCCCGTGGATCGCCTGGTTAAAACATCGGCCTTTTCCGCCGTTGTCTAAAACTCTGGCGTGACCGGCTGATGGAGGCGTTGTCTCAATTTTTTAAGCCCGGGGCCTCTGCATGTTCTGGAAGGGAGAACAACTGCCTGGGTATGCTCCATTGAAGGCCCATTTCAGAAATTCATTTCTGTTTCTCAGCAAGCCCTGAAGAACGGGATTTGCGGGCAATTTCCAAAAGGCGGCATCCCATTTTTCAATCAGCTTGCCGGGCTGGCAAGCCGCATGATTCGGGATGAATCTTGAATTGCTTTTCTCAATCCAGGGTTTTACTTCTTATCTTGTCCAGGGTTGATTCAACCAGATTGCGTATTTCATCAAGCCTCTCCCTGGTGTCTGCCTCAAACCTCAAGACAAGAACAGGCTGGGTATTTGATGCCCTTATCAGTCCCCATCCGTCATCAAACTCAACCCTGACGCCATCTATATCGACAATCCGGTAGCCGTTTTCAACAAACCACTCCCTGGCCTTTTTCACTATGCTGAATTTTGCATTTTCAGGGCAGTCAACCCTTATTTCAGGCGTGGAGTACGTAACCGGAACGTCTTCAAGGTAACGTGAAAGAGGCCTGTCTCCCTCTGCTATTATTTCTGCAAGCCGCAGGGATGCATAGATGCCGTCATCAAAACCGAAATACCGGTCGGCAAAGAAGAGATGTCCACTCAGCTCACCTGCAAGAAGGGCCTTTTCCTCCTGCATCTTCTGCTTGATCAGCGAATGGCCAGTCTTCCACATTACTGGCCGGCCGCCATGTGCGGCTATATCATCGTACAGAACCTTTGAGCACTTTACCTCTCCTATTATCGCGGCCCCCTTGTTGGTTTCAAGGATTTGTCTTGCAAAGAGGAGCAGGAGCTTGTCTCCATAAATTATATGGCCGTTTTCGTCCACGGCTCCAAGCCTGTCGGCATCCCCGTCATACGCCATTCCAGCCTGCGCGCCTGTTTCCCTGACCTTTTCCGCAAGAGATTCAAGATTTGCGGCAATTGTAGGGTCGGGATGGTGGTTGGGAAAGGAGCCGTCAACATCGCAGTAGAGTTCATGGACAGTCCATCCGGCCTGTCTGAAGGCTTCCGGGGCCACAAGGCCTCCGACGCCGTTACCCGCATCTATCACAACTTCAACCGGCCTTTTGATCCTTATGTTTTCTTTGAGGTAGTTGAGATAAGGAGTAATGATGTCATGGGCCTGTCTCGCGCCCCGGCCGTTTTCAAAATCGGATTTTTCGATGATTTTCCTTATTCCCTGGATGCTCTGACCGAATATTGTCTGCCTGCCAATGCACATTTTGAAGCCGTTGTAATCAGGCGGATTGTGGCTGCCGGTAACCATCACCCCCCCATCCGCATCAAAGTGGTATATTGAAAAATAGAGCAGAGGGGTAGGGCACGCCCCCACGTCTGTAACATTGCAGCCGGCTTCAAGCATGCCTTCAATCAGGGCGTTTTGAAGCCTTTCCGAGTGCAGGCGTCCGTCCCGTCCGCAGGTGATTGTCTTGCATCCCTTTCTGAGCGCCAGAGTGCCATATCCCCTGCCAAGAGCGTGCACCACCTCTTCAGAAAGGTCCTTGTCAACAATACCCCTTATGTCATACTGTCTGAATATATCGGTATTCAATGCAGTGGTCCCTCCTGATGCAACCGGCTGCTGAAGTGAAAAACATACTGGTACTGAACCCTCAACAGGGTGCAGATTCCATGCAAGATTAAAATTTTCAATATTTTAATGACATTGTATGATACAGTCAATTCAGGATCTGCCCGTGCTCCGGCGGCATGGGCTTGCCCGGGACGTGCGTTCAGCCCGGCAATGGAGTCCTGTCTGTCTGTGTTATAGGGGGGAGGCCCGCAGAAATGGAATATTTTGTAACTGGCACGGGGACCGGAATAGGAAAGACCTTTGTTACCGCCCTGATAGCAAATGGACTGGCTGAAAGGGGCATTCGCACAGGGGTGCTCAAGTGGGTAAGCACGGGAAGTGCTGAAAGGGCCGCGGATCTCGAATTTATTGCAAGTCACTGTCCCCTTCTGGCCCCGGGTAACAGTCATGGCAATATTCTGTCGTCAGTCTATTGCCTGGAATTTCCCGCATCACCACATCTTGCGGCCGAAATGCAGGGAACAAGAATAGAGCCGGAGAGGCTGGTCGCGGCGTTTCATGAAACAAGGTCAGTGGTGGATGTGCTGCTTGTGGAAGGGGCCGGGGGACTTATGGTTCCCCTTGCGCGGGATACCCTTCTGGTTGACCTGGTAAGCCGGCTTTCTATCCCGTCCTTTCTTGTTGCGGCAAGCGGTCTTGGAACAATTAACCACACACTTCTCTCTTTGGACGCGATGAAAGCCCGCAATATTGAATGTGCTGCTGTGATACTAAACAGTCAGGGGGCGGGGAGGGATGAAGAAAATGACATCATTGTAAAGGATAACAGGAGGGTCATTGAAGAATCAGGCGGAACGCCGGTTGCGGGTGTGCTGCCCCGGGTGGAATCCTGGGAGCGCGCTGTAGACAGCTGCGGGGAAACTGTCCGAGAGATAATCAGGATAATAACAGGGGCCGGATAGCCGGAAGTCCATGCCTGACGGCACGGGGGGCCGGCCTGTGGAATAATGGAGATCAGGTGGGAAACGCCGGGCTGTTTCTTGCGGTCTCCGGGCTGACAAGGTGCTGGATCTTTGCACTTTGGCTTGAGAGGTAAGGAGACAGAAAAATGTCTTTGTCAAAAAAGATACTGCTTTTAGGGTCAAGGGCCAGGGTAACCAATCTGCCGGTCAAGGAGGTAAGCCTTTTGCAGGAAGGCAGCCTGCCTGAGTATGGATATAATCCCGGCGATTTTATAGAGCTTCTTGCAGGCCGGGTGTCGGTAGAGGCGGGAAGGCTTGAGCAGTGTCTTACATGGCTTTCCTCGTTTTTGACCGGCTCTGGCCTAGGGCCGCGGGTCAATACCGTTTCCTACGGCAGGGAAAAGGAAATCTTCCAGCTTTTCAAGAGAAAAGGGGGATTCCCCGCGGATGGTCAGAGCGGCTGGTTCATGGTGCACCAGATTCTGCCTCCCGGGGGCAGGCGAAGGGAACCTGATGAAATAGACTCCTCTGTCCTTGAGGGTGAAGAGTTCCGGGACAATGCGGGGATTATAATTGTGGATGACGGAGGAAATCCCCCTGATATCGCCGCCCTGCTCAGAAAGCGAAATCCTGACGCCTGGGTGTTGGGACTTGGCATAACCGCTGCCAACTGGAAGAGTTTCGCAGATGAATTTGGCGGGCACTTTGTGCTTTTGAACCGTCTTTCAGACCTTGAGACCACACGCATGGAGATGGATAGCGCTGTGGTATGGGAGTCTCTTACAGCCATGACCATCAGGGCGTTGAAATCCCGGGAAGTCGGTCTCTGGGATAGTGAAAAGAACCGGTTCAAATGTCATCTGCTGGTGGAAATGTTTCCGGATGCCCTGCTGTACTTAGGGCCTGAAAATGCAATGTTTCGTCACTATGAAGGGACTCTGCCTCAAAAGGGCGCCTCCGGGGGAAGATCGGTGCCGTGTTACGATACAATGGTGCCTGCAATGCTGGCGGTGGATTGCTTGAGCTGTGGAGAAGTGCCGTTCCAGAGGGGCTATTTTTTCGATTTTTCCAAGCGTGTCCTCAATAACTGGAAGTTGCTTGTTGAAGAAGGGTACTATTTCGACGGAGAGCTTGAGTTTCCAAACCTTGATTTTTCGTCAACCTATCCGGAAGGTCAGAGGTGTTCCTTTCTTGAGACGGCTGTTGATCCGTCCTTTTTTGAGCTGAAGCCATACAGCCCGGAGTTTGACAAGATTCTTCAGCGAGTTGCATGCCAGGAGTGGAATCATGAAAGGAAACAGGCCTTCAGGAATTTTTTCGGCAATAATATAAGCAGTCCCTATCATGCGCCTGAACTGGATATGGAGAAGCGTCTCGGATACATGGGCGTTATCCTTTCAGTGCTCAGGCAGCTCAAGGAAGAGGTAAACCGCAAGGAAGGCTTCAGTCAGCTCCGGATGTTCCAGGTGGGCGCGCTTCGTTCCACCGATCCCGCCGAGATAGCTCCTGTTGTCACCATGAAGGGTGTGATGGGAAGCTATGTCTCCAAGGAGAGCTTTAAAAGGCCTCTATGCATAGGTGTATTTGGCCCGCCTGGTTCAGGCAAGTCATTTGCCGTGGAACAGGTTGCAAGGGTTATATCAAAAGAGCTCGATTCAGACCCGTTTGAGTTCTTTGAGTTCAACCTTACGCAGTTTTCAGGGCCCGGGGAGATAAATTCCGCCATTGATCTGGTTCGCGCCACGGTCGCAAAGGGCAAGGTGCCAGTGGCGTTCTGGGACGAGTTTGACTGCATGTATGACGGGAATGAATTCGGCTATCTGCGCTACTTTCTTCCTTCAATGCAGGACGGCGTTACCTATGTCCATGGCATTCCCCGATATATAGGCCGTTCCGTGTTTGTTTTTGCCGGTGGGGTGAAATACTCCTGGGAGGCAATGGAGGAAATGCTCCACAATCCCGAGCCTGAGGCGCGGCGCCTGGTTAAGATACTGAAAATCCCTGATTTCATGAGCAGAATGAGGGTTGTAATGGATATAGACGGCATAGACATTCCCGACAACCTGCTGCGGGACTCTGCCTCGCACGAGGATCTGGAAGAATTGCGGCGGATACTGCTCAAAAGGGCATTTATTATCTCGCATCAGATGACAAGCCACTGGAAAAAGGCGGCCCGAAAGACCTCGGGGCTGCTGCTGAGGCTGCTGATTGCCGATTACAAGTACGGCGCACGTTCAATAGAGGCTGTAATTGAAGCGAGCCATGCGGCAAACCGGCTTGTATATGGCCTTCCCGAGCTTATTACTCCTCCGGCTGCCCGTATCCACGCCAGGTGGCGCATTGGACTTGAGCGCCGTATAGACGAAGTGCGGCGGGAGTACGGCTTCAGGGGCGTATGGTAGGGTGTCTGCAGCATCGGAGCAGTGCCCCGCCAGCGCAGGAAGACCCCCAAAGGGTTGCTGGAACAGCCTGGTTCGGGCTGGCGCGGACTGTGAAGAGCCACGCAATTTTTTGGTGTTATCCTGTTGCAAAGATAACTATTTGTTGTTTGAATAACACTTCATATCCTGTTTTGTCCGGTTTGAATATGTAATGGCCAAACCTTGCCCTGGCAGGCCGGCCGCCTGCAAGACAGGGTTGCAGCCCCTGAATTTTACGTTGTTAAAAACTGACAGTGAGGATCTGAGCGTATGCCGACAATTACCTTTTTACCTGCTGATGCAACTGTCGAGGTCCCGCCTGACGAAAACCTTCTCAAGGCAGCAATGCGGGCCGGTATTCATGTAAATGCCTCATGCGGCGGGGCCGGGGTCTGCAACAAGTGCAGGGTGTTTGTCGAATCGGGAGATGTTGCCGGAGAGGAACTTCCGGACGGAGGGTGGAAGGCGTGCGCCACGTTTCCGCGTGGTGATGTTACGGTCAGGGTCCCGGTTGAGTCTGAAATGGACAGAAAGGCGCTTGCCAGGACGGGTTCAACCCGGGCGGTAGCCTGGATCGCAAGGCATGATGACACGGTGCGGTGGCGGCTGCACCCAGGAGTATCCAAGATCAGACTCAACCTCCCTGAACCCACGCTGCAGGATCATGAAAGTGACCTTGCCAGGCTGAGAAGAGAGCTTGCCCAGGGACATTTCCAGGGCATCACTTTTGATGTGGACAGCCAGGTCCTCTACTCCCTCCCTGCCTCCCTGCGGAATGGAGACTGGAATGTCACCGTGAGCCTCATGGAGGGCAGGAGAAAAGATACCCGCAGGGTGATAAGGGTTGAACCAGGCGACAGTGTGTCCAATCATCTTGGCATTGCGGTTGATATAGGAACAACCACGGTTTCCGCCCAGCTCCTTGATTTGAACTCTCGGGAAATATTGGGCGAGCGCTCTGATTACAATCCCCAGGTAAGCTATGGCGAGGATGTTATATCCCGCATGGAGTTTGCCAGAAAGGGTGACGGGCTCGCGGTGCTCCAGGAGAAGATAGTCGAGTGCCTCAATGGTCTCATCTCGGAACTGATGCAGGAAAACAATGTATCGGTTGACTCCCTGAGCATGATAACCATTGCGGCCAATACGGTCATGACCCACTTTCTGCTGGGCCTGGAAACCAAATTTCTCAGGGCCCAGCCCTATGTACCGGTAGCAAGCCGGTTCATGCCTGTACGAGCAGTGGAAATCGGGGTCGATGTGCCGCACCATGTGCGCATTTTCCTGGCTCCGTGCGTCGCCAGCTATGTAGGGGGTGACATAGTGGCCGGCGTAGTCGGGGTGGGAATAAACCATGAACCGGAGCTTACCCTGTTTATAGATATAGGGACAAATGGCGAGATTGTGCTCGGCAACCAGGACTGGATGGCATGCGCCGCCTGCTCGGCAGGTCCGGCATTTGAAGGCGGAGGCATAAAACATGGCATGCGGGCCACCACCGGTGCAATCGAGGTGGTGCATATTCATCCCGATACATTTGAGCCAATGGTGCTTACCATTGGCGGGAAAAAGGCCAAGGGAATATGCGGATCAGGCATAATCAGCCTCCTGGCCGGTCTCTTCATGACAGGTGTCCTTGACCAGCAGGGAAAATACAAGCGTGATCTCGGCTCCGAAAGGGTGCGTGCCGGTAGTGACGGATGGGAGTATGTGGTGGTGGAAGGCGCTTCCTCGGCCACGGGTCAGGACATAGTGTTTACAGAGGCGGATGTGGAAAACCTGATCAGGGCAAAGGGGGCGATGTTTGCAGGTTATCTGACACTGCTTGAATCCGTGGGCATGGGAATCGAAGACCTTGACCGGGTGATACTTGCCGGAAATTTCGGGAGCTATCTTGATCTTGACCAGGCAGTCACCATTGGTTTGCTGCCGGATCTTCCCCGTGACCGTTTCTTCTTTGCGGGCAACAGCTCACTGATCGGGGCCAGGGCCGCGGCTTTTTCATGGAAGGCGCTGGGCGAGATGAATGAGGCCTCTCAGATGATGACCCATTTTGACCTGAGTGATAACTCCAGATTTATGGATCATTACGTTTCGTGCCTGTTCCTGCCCCATACAGACAGGAATCTGTTTCCTACGGTGGATTTCAGGGCATGACAGGTGCGGATGCCGGCGTTCCGTCTTGATTGACCAGAGCGGCTTGCTGTCAAGCAGGTGGCGGAAGAATGGTCGCGGTCAGCGCATGCCCCTGCATTTGGATGAGGCACCATGGGCCTTTCCGGCTTTATGCTTCATGCCTCCTGAATTACATCGTCAGTGATCACTATTACCGAATTCTCCCCTCCGAAAGGATTGGGCCGGCTCAGCTCGTTTTCTGGGTCCTTCTGCCATTTGCCATCAACTATAAAGAGGTATTCATAGCAACCCGGTTTAAGTTTTATTTTTTTCTTGCATATACCGCTCTTTAACTTCCGCATAGGATACTTTTCAGGGTCCCAGTTGTTGAAATCACCGGCTATATAGACCTTTTCAGCCTCCGGGGCGTAGAGTTTAAATTCAGTGGAGACAATTTTGGTTCTCTTTTTGGCGCCGCTCTTTTTTGGAGAGTTGCACTTTCTTGTCTTGCAAGCCATTTTTTCCTCCATGATGGTAGATGAAAAGACTGTATCTGCGGGAAACGCAAGCTGCTGTTTCGTCCCCCTGTCTTGATAAATTAGTATTAATCATGAATGGGAATGTCAATGAAAGTTTAGGCTGTTTTTGCCTGTTACGCCGTACATGTCGATTTGTGCCCCAAAAACCGCCATGTTGCGGCTTTGGCCGACTGCAAATAAAAAGCTTTGGAGGAACCATGCAAAACAGGGAAACAATGGAGCCGGTACTGTTTCACCCCATTGGAGTTGTACGTACCGACTGTAAAAATCCGCCTCGTCACTGGACCTGTTCAGATGTTCAGGGCGAGCTTGTGATAAACCATGAGTTTAAACCGGGACTGTGCGATATAAAGGCAGGGGACAGGATTGTCGTTCTGTTCCATTTCCATAAAAGTCCCCCCTTCAGGCCGGAAATGCTGAGGCAGACACCACCTCACCGAAACAGGAAAACAGGGGTTTTCAGTATATGTTCTCCCAGGAGGCCCAATCCCCTGGGGCTTTCGGTCCTCAGGGTCATGAAGGTAAGCGGAGGCACTGTTGTGGTAAGGGGAATTGACATGCTTGACGGCACGCCGATACTGGACATAAAGCCGTATGTTACAGCACCCGTGCATTGTCCGTCGTCGCAAAAGCGCTGCAAGACAGGATGACAAGGGTGAAGTATTTGAGGAGAGCCGCCCTTGGCGATATATCCGTCATTCCGAGGGAAGGTGTCTGATAAAGGCATCGGCTTCGGCAATGGAGGCCTGCATGTCTCTTATCAGGTTCCTGACATCTGCTGCAACAGAGCCAACCTCGCTTTTGAGGCCCGCAACAGCCTGGGCGTTGAGGTTGTGCTTGAGAAACAGTACATGGTCGTGCAAGGCAGTCAGAACAGGTTCCAGACGCTGTTCGGATTTTTTCATGGCTCTGTGGAACTGCCTGTACCGCCGTTTTGTAATTGCAAGCTTTTCCCGGCTCTTTCGCTTGAAAGATGCATTATGCATTGTATCAATTTCATCTGCCCATTCGGCGAAAAGGTCGTTTGCAATGGTGTCTATTTTATCGATTCGGCTCCTGATGGCATCTGCCCGCTCCTCACAATCCTCGTAGTCATCCTTGAGTTTTTCATATATCTCCTGGAGATCCCCGCCGTGAAAGGCTGTAAGCTCCTGCAGGCGGGTAAGCGCGTCCTTGAACTCCTCCTTGGCCTCCATCTGGTCCTCGCGCAGCTCTTCAACATTGTCCCGCAGCAGGTCCCGTTTCTGCTTGCCCAGTTTTTCCATGGTGGTGTAATAGACGCTGGAGCATGCCGAAAGCATTGATATGGCCAGCAAGGCTGCTGCCAATCCTGCCAGGATTCGTGCCGGAACATGGAGTCTTGATTCTGGAAAATTGTTCATAACGCCCTACCGTTTTCAGTGCTGGTTATTCTGTTGCCGGTTTCCATTTGCCTATTTGGGTGCCGGAATGGTTAAGCCGGGATTATGAGTGACTGATTCATGACGCCAGATACCCGTTAAGCAGCTCTCCCCACTTTCCCGTGGCTTTTAGCAGAAGGTCGCACACCTCTCTTACAGCCCCGCGCCCTCCGGGCCTTTGGGTTACATAGTGGGCATGGTTTTTCATTGGTTCCGTGGAGTTTGCCACAACAACCGCCAGGCCAACCCGTTTAAGCATGGGAATGTCAACCCAGTCATCGCCAATATAGGCGGTTTCATCAGTGGTTACGTTTAGCTCGGCTCTTATCTCTTCGTAGGCTGCCGTCTTGTTGCGGGAGCCCTGCCCAA
>JALVQQ010000228.1 GCA_027025395.1 Deltaproteobacteria bacterium
GGCTGAAGATCAAAGCAGCGAAGCAGCAAGTCCTGCTGGAAGCGTATCTTTGCCTCCTGCAGCATCTCTTCAGAAGGCGGGTTATTCCGCACATGGCGGTCAAACTCCCGAACAGCAGGATCCACTGCTATGCCTCGTGGATCAATGGGAGTGGCCAGCACCATTCCCTCCAGGGTCTTGCACCGGCTTAGTGCCACGTAGAGCTGACCTGCGGCAAATGCCTGCCCTGCATCGATCACAGCCCGTTCAAAGGTAAGCCCCTGGCTCTTGTGTATGGTAATGGCCCAGGCAAGTTTCAGGGGAAACTGTTCAAACTGGCCAATAACCTCCTTTTCAATCTCACCATCCTTATCCGTGACCCGGTAACGGATGTTCTCCCACTTGACGGGCTTTACAGCAATATCGTGTCCATCACCTTGGCATCGCACCCGGATTTCATCAGAAGAAACCGAACTCACCGTGCCTATCCTGCCGTTATAGTAGAGGTTATCCACAGGATCATTTCGCAGAAACATCACCTGGGCGCCCTGCTTCAGTTCCAGGACCACCGGGGCGGGATGAAGATGGTCGGGGAAATCACCCGAAACCCTGGCCTTGAATCTGCAGACCTTTCCAGGGAGCTTCTCAAGCCTCCTTATGTTTATTGCCCCGGCATAGCGGTTATGGGTACTCAGCGTGATACAGCCGTCTTTATTCACAATTCATTTCTCATAACACCAAAGACGTTCCTGCGCCCACCACAATGGCTGGCAAAAAAAGTCCCGGCTTCCCCAAATGGCTCAGGGGCCAAAGTGCAGGAAAAGGGGTGCTTGCTTGCCGCAACTGTCCGAAGGCATTCATGGATACTGCTTCAGCAAAGGCCAGAATTCGAGCTCCAGCAGCTCATAATCCATCGAAGGGGGAGTCCCGCCGGCGCCATGCACACACAACGCCATGCACACACAAAAGGAAACAGCGCGTTTGCTGGTTGAAGATAAGTCGGCTGATTATCTCTTCACTGTCATGGATAATCAACCTGCTCTCAAACAGTACATCGAAAACCTTTATCTCAACGATTTTTCCCCTCAGCACTGTCACACTGATAGAGCTCATGGGCGGGTGGAGACCAGAAAATCCGGACCAGTACCGCGCTTAACGACCATCTTGATTTCCCCGGCAGGGGGGAGAGGTGGCGGAGCTTTCTTTAGCGATTTCAGGCCTGTGTCCAGGCAGGGAACTTGATGGAGGCGGTTTTGGTGCAGGGAATAGACACCTTGGATTTTTGGGAACTGTTGCGATTCCAGCAAAGGGTGATCAAAAACAAAAAGAGGTCACGATTCACTTACCGCAACCCCTTGAAATTACTGGCCCGCCCAGCGCGACTCGAACACGCAACCTGTGGATTAGAAGTCCACTGCTCTATCCAGTTGAGCTATGGGCGGATGCTTCCCCTGCATGAGAACTTGAAATGTATAACCACTGCTCCTCTTCTTGTAAAGAGGTAAAGTGCCTGTGGCAAAAAGGGGCGTGCGGTGTCGAGTCTAAAGGGGCTTTTTGCCATTTGGCGCATAACTCACAAGACCTGTAATTTTTTCGTATAGCCTGTCTGCATCACGCTCCAGTTTTTCCAGATCGCTGTCATTAACAATGACTATGTCCGCCATCTTCTCCTTGTCCAAAGCCGCCATTTGAAGCCTGAGCCACTTCAGGGCGGTTTCAGGGTCTATCCCGTTGCGTTCCACTATCCTTTTTACGCACAACTCTTCGGGTGCGGTAACCATGCAGTTGAGGGTAAAGAAGCGGTGCCAGCCGGCTTCGAACAGAAGGGGCACCTCTGCCACCGCGGTTTTTTGCCCCTCTGACGCGATCCTGTTAAGTTTTCTGTCCATTACGGCAAATATCAGGGGATGTAATATTTCCTCCAGGCGACTGCGCGCTTCCGGGTCGGAAAGTATGCGCTCCAGCATGCGCTGGCGGTCAAGCCCTCCGTCCTGGCGCAGCATGTCCTTTCCAAAAACCGTTTCGATTTTGCCTATTGCTCCACCATTGGGGGCAGTCAGCTCGGCTGCAATGGCATCACAGTCAACAACAGGCAATTGCCTTGCAGAAAGCATTCGGGTGACGGTGCTTTTCCCCGAGCCGAGCAGCCCGGTTACCGCGGCAGTTATTTCAGGCCACGCGAGATGGTTTTTGACCGCTGTTTCAGGCAGTTTGCCACTCATGCCGGAGTCGTTCCTCTGAAAGCAGCGTATTGATTGAGATTGATTGAGGCAGGTTGCCTGAAGGCGCACGGCGGGGAACAGGATTTGTCACAAGGGTTTCGGTGAGCCGGTACATAACGGTTTTGCAATTATTTTAAAATCGTAGTATTTTTATCTTCTACCTTCATGCTGGAGGGTGTCCCGTCCGGTACCCTCCGGATGGTTTCCCAAAGGTAACAATAACAGATCCCAAGAACAAGATTTACGGCCTGCACATGGCAGTGCAGATTATCCGCCGTGTCAGGAGAACGCCATGCAGATAGATAGAGATACAGTAGTAACAGTTCATTACACGCTCAGAGTAAAGGATGGAGAGACGCCAAGGGAGCTGGACCGCCCTTATACGGCCCGTTTTCTCTACGGCAGGGATCGCGTGCTCCCTGTCCTGGAGCAGGCGCTTGCCGGACGCAGAAAAGGAGATGAGTTCGAGCTTACAATACCCTCATCACAGGCATTTGGCCCCTATGACGAAAAGCTGGTGAAGCGCATACCGCTTTCAGCCCTGAAATACAGGGAGAGGTTGAAAGAGGGTGAAGTGTACGAAGAGAAGGGCGAAATGCGTTTTATGGTGCGCCGTATTCACGATGATTACATTGAGGCTGATTTCAATCATCCTGCTGCGGGCAAGGATCTGGCCCTCAGGGCAACGGTCGAGGATGTAAAGGCTGCATCACCAATGGAAATCCTGGCGGCGGTTAATGCCGCCAGCGGCGGTGGGTGAGCCTGCTGAACAGGGGGGTTCGTGAAACCCCTGTAACATGTTCCGGTTTTACTTTTAGACGCCTTTTGCAAAGGGTGCGGAGTGCGTGCATTGAAAGGCGCCTGTTGTCTCCGGGATGCAGCGTGCTTCTTGCGGTTTCAGGCGGGGCTGACTCTGTCTTCATGGTCTGGCTGCTGAGGGCGCTGGCCGTGGAGATGGATATGCAGCTCCATATTGCACACCTTGATCACTGCCTCAGAGGTGAGGAATCCGCCCGGGATGCAAGGTTCGTGGCCGATCTTGCGGAGAACATGGGTATTCCGTTTTCGATTGGCAGGGCGGATGTAAAGGCCAGGGCAAGGGCCGGCAAGATCTCCGTGCAGGAGGCGGCGCGTATTCTGCGTTACAGATTCCTTGAAGATGTGCGGGGCAGCAGGAATCTTGATTTTATAGCCACTGCCCACAATGCCGATGATCAGGCCGAGGAGGTGCTTGCGCGCCTGATTCGCGGCAGCGCCCTCCAGGGCCTGGCTGGCATACCGTGGCGGCGCGGCAATGTGATCAGGCCGCTGCTGGGCATCAGGGCCGATGAAATCAGGGATTTTCTGCTGAGTCAGGGGATTGCCTTTGTGGAGGATTCCAGCAACAGGGAGTTGAAGTACCAGAGAAACAGGATAAGGCACAGGCTTGTCCCCTTTCTGAAGCAGGAGTTTAATCCCGCACTTGCAGAGACTCTTGGCCGAACAGCCGATATG
>JALVQQ010000229.1 GCA_027025395.1 Deltaproteobacteria bacterium
ACGGAACTGGTTGCCGGGAATAATCGCATAGACAGCAGGCACATCAAGGACAGGATGGGTAATATCAATCAGGTAAACCGAAAGCGACGCATTCTCGAGGCTCAAGCACATATTCAGCAGCTCTTCTCGGAAATTGTCTGATGAACAGTCAGGAAGGGCGGAGACTGGAACCTTCACGTCGCTTGAAAGCACATATTCCATCTCCTCAAGGGAGCCAAACTTGGGAAGCCCGCTTTCAACATACCTGCCTTCAGTATCAAAATCCCCGGCAAGCTGCGCAACCTCTGTCAACGCCCTGATAACGGCCCTGTTTGGATCAGGCGATGTGCCGGCTGTATAGACGATTTCACTCCTGTGCGGGAATGTTGAAGGATCCCAGGCCACAGCCCCCACAGTAGGAATGCCGGTATCAAGTGAAAAATCCTTGAGCACAACCCTTATTCCAAGCCTGACAAATCGCCGGAGAAGCTCTCTTACAGCCGAATCAGCAAATGATTCCTGGTCGATTTCAGGGGTAAGCAGCTTGTCACGGCTGATTACGGAACAGACATGGCGCTCAACCACCTCTGAAACCGCCTGCACGGCCGCCTCCTCAATGGAGTTTCCGGCAGCAGAACCATTATATTCATTAACTGGCCAGAACCAGGAAAAGGGAACAAGCAGGGAACCGGCCCCGGCAACAGGGCATAACCCGCTGCTCCACCTCAGGGGTATCATATTGACTGTTTTTTCAAGCTGCTCCAAATGAGCAAAACCGTCCTCTTCCGACCCGGAAAATATCCGGGCCATGTGAGAAAGGGGCATTGCCTCGCCGTCAAGCTCCCCGCGAAGCATTATATCAAACCGGTGGTTATCCCTGTACCAGAACAGGCTGAAACGCTCCACCAGCTCCATAATGGCGCTGGCCTCTGCCTGGGCGGCAGTAACTCCCTTGCCCATCTGCTTGTAGGTGCCGGTAAGCCCGGCGGCTTCGGGACTGTAACGGCTTATGTACACAGGAATTCCCAGCCGTCCCTGGTCTATGCGGCTGGTTTCCCGCAGTACCGGCATATCCAGCCTGCCCAGCCGCTCACGCACCCATGAAAGCGTCTCTTCCGGAGAACGCACCTTGTCGTACAGGGCCCCGGATTCCTTGTAGCTGTCACATAGTTTCATAAACCTTCACACTCCGCCATGCGCCTGCGCCCACATCGTTTTTCTGCATGCTCAAATGGTGCAGGTTCATAATGAAGCAGGCTCATGACGCTTTCATACGCCGGAAACACCTGATAACAGGCTTTGCCTGTCATTCACTCCAGGCCTGCATTGCATCTGCCTCACCCTGCAAGCCAAAAAAGAGGCGGCGCTGGCGCAACAGCTAAACAGGCAAGCACCTCTTCCATGAAAAGACTGCCCCTCCGTAAAGGCCGCCTTGTTCAGGCCGGCGTGCGTCCGGGCCGCATGATAATACTCCTAATCAGGAAGATACCGGATCATAATGGGAAAATACCATGGTAAATGTCCCCCGTCCCTGAGTATTGGAACGAAGGGCGGTAGAGTAGCCGAACATCCGTGAAAGTGGAGCCACGGCCATCACGGCCTGGACAGGCCCGCGGGGTTTGATCTCCTCAACGCGTCCGTTCCTGCTGTTTAGGTCTCCTATGACCTCTCCCATAAACGCCTCTGGCACCAGCACCTCCACCCTCATCATCGGCTCAAGGAGAATCGGCTCCGCCTGGGAGCAGGCCCGGTTAAGCGCCATTGCGGAAACCGCCCTGAAGGCGATATCGCTGGACTGGCTCTCATCGAACGAAACATCATCCACCGTGGCCCTGACATCAATCATGGGATAGCCCTGAAGCACACCGCTTTCCAGCCCCTGCTTCAGGGTATCCACAATCAGATCCTCATATCCTTCCGGCAGGGCATCAGGATCAAGGTTGCTTGTCACGCTGTTGCCCTCTCCCCGGTCAGCAGGCTCCACGGTAAGGGTTATTCCTGCCACATGACGGCTTCCGCCAATATCCCGGTCGAATTTTTCCGTAACGGTTGCCCTGCCCTGAATGGTTTCACGATATACAACCTGCGGCTTTCCTACCCTTACAGGTGCATTGAACTCCCTTAAAAGCCTGTGAACAAGCACCTCAAGGTGCAGCTCCCCCATGCCTGAAATAATGGTCTGCCCCGTCTCGTCATTAAACTTCACAACAAAAGTGGGGTCTTCCTCCGCAAGCTTTGCAAGGGCTGACTCTATCTTTTCCTGGTCGCCGGTGGTCTTTGGCTCCACGGCCACGGATATCACAGGCTCATAGGCATTGATGGGCTCAAGCAGTATGGGATGAGCAGCATCACAGAGCGTATCACCGGTTACACTGTGTTTAAGCCCCATGACAGCAACTATTTCACCTGCACCAGCCTCCTTGACCCGTTCGCGCTTGTTGGCATGCATCTGCAAAATACGCGCGGCCTTTTCCTTTTTCTGCTGCCCCGGATTCCACACCTCGTCCCCTGCCTTGAGACGGCCCGAATAGACGCGCACATACGTCATTTTTCTGCCCTGGTCCATCTGGACCTTGAAGGCAAGCGCCGCAAGAGGCGCATTATTTTTGGGCTCCCGCTCCTCTATCTCTCCAGTAACGGGGTTTTCCCCCTTCACAGGCGGTATATCTGCGGGACTAGGGAGATAACGGCCAATGGCGTCAAGCACCGGCTGCACCCCCTTGTTCCTGAGCGCCGAACCGCAGAATATCGGAACCACCTTGAGGGCAATGCACGCCCGCCTCACGGCAGCGTGGATTTCCCTGGGTTCAATATCCTCGCCCTCAAGATATTTCTCCATTATGCCGTCGTCGGCATCCGCCAGAGTTTCGAGCATCTGCTCGCGTGCAAGCGCGGCTTCCTCCTGCAGTTCATCAGGTATGTCCACATATTCGAATTCCACCCCCTCGGTTGCCTCGTCCCAAAGGATCAGCTTTTCCCTGACCAGGTCTATGATGCCCTTGAATTCATCCTCGGCCCCCCAGGGGATATTCATTACAAGGGGATTGATGCCGAGCATCTCCCGCATCTGGTCAACAGTACCCTGGAAATTGGCTCCAAGACGATCCATCTTGTTGACAAAGGCCATCTTGGGAACCCGGTACCTGTCAGCCTGATGCCAAACGGTCTCGGACTGCGGCTCAACCCCCCCAACGGCACAGAATACACCTATGGCCCCGTCAAGCACGCGCAGGGAACGCTCCACCTCCATGGTGAAATCGACATGGCCAGGGGTATCGATTATGTGAATCTCCTTTCCCTGCCAAATGCATGTGGTAACCGCCGACGTGATGGTGATGCCACGCTCCTGCTCCTCCGGCATCCAGTCCATGGTTGCCTGGCCGTCATGCACCTCGCCTATCCTGTGAGTCTTGCCTGTATAGTAGAGAATGCGCTCTGTTAGAGTGGTCTTGCCGGCATCAATATGGGCTATGATGCCTATATTCCGTATTCTGGATATTCTGTTAGCCGCTGCCATTTAATCTGTTTTCTTACCCTTTGTCTTTAAAATGCAACCGGCACACTGAGCAGTAACCGCCTGACATGCCTTGACGACTGAAGATATAAACCACGCGCCTTTTCAGGTTCCCGCGCCATTCAGAACCGGACTGCACCATGGAAATAATTGACAAATCTTTTCAACAATCTTTTAGTGTGCGGAGAAAATAACAAAAACCAGGTCGCTTCACAAGTAAGTTTCAAACCGGAGGTCCTCTACATGCAGACCGGTGCTGTTGTAATGACAGGCAAGGAGATGGATCGTGCGCTGAACCGCATGGCCCATGAAATTATCGAACGCAACAAGGGCATTGATGCCGTGGGATTGATTGGCATAAGGACCGGGGGAATGCCTCTTGCCCACAGGCTGCAAAAGAAAATAGCTGAAATAGAAGGCACGGGCCCACCTGTAGGAGTGCTTGACATAACGCTCTATCGTGATGACTGGAGCACCCTGAGCCAGCACCCCATCATAGGCAAGACCGAAATTCCCTTTGCCATAGATGACATGACGACCGTGCTTGTTGACGATGTGCTCTATACCGGAAGGACCATAAGAGCCGCCCTTGACGCCCTGACGGACTTCGGCAGGCCGGCGGCCATCCAGCTTGCCGTACTGATCGACAGGGGGAGGCGCGAATTGCCAATCCAGCCGGATTTTACAGGGCTCGCCTTCAAAACCTCGGCCAGCGAACATGTAAACGTCTTTCTTGAGGAAATATCCGGAAGGGATGAGGTGGTAATTGAAAAGACCCGGAGCAATGAGAGAGAAACAGGCCGGGATGGGTGGAATGAGTAAACCGCCTCTTGGCATCACAATGGGATGCCCCGCGGGGATAGGCCCTGAAATAATCGTAAGGGCCATTGCGGCGCGCTCTTGTTCAGACGATGCTCCCGGTTGCGTTGTACTCGGGGACCGCCGCATCCTGGAACGGGCCTGCGACGTGACCGGGCTTGGCTACATGAAAGAGCGCATAACCCCCTGGCAGCCAGGCGCTCCGGCGGAACGGGGCAATATAAACCTGCTTGAGGAAACCCGGCTCGCCTGCAGTGACGTTCCTTTTGGCAAGGAGAGCGCGGTTACCGGCAGGGCCGCCTACGCATATCTCATACGAGCCATTGAGCTTGCCCTTGACGGCTCCATCTCCGGCATTGTTACCGCCCCCTTGAGCAAGGCAGGCCTCAGGATGGCAGGGATCAATCACCCCGGCCATACGGAGATACTTGCGGAGGCTACCGGCACCCGGAACTATGCGATGATGCTTGCAGGCTCCCGCCTCAGGGTCACCCTTGTAACAATTCACTGCGCCCTGGCCGATGTGGCCGCGGCCCTCTCCACCCCTGAGGTCTTGAGGCTTATAAAAATAACAGACCGGGCGCTTCGTGAACTTTTCAATATCCAGGCGCCGCGTATCGCCGTTGCAGCCCTCAATCCCCACGCGGGAGAAGGGGGCATGTTCGGAGACGAAGAGAAGAAAATTATAAGCCCGGCCGTGCGCGAGGCAGAGGACCTCGGAATCGAGGCTTCCGGCCCGCTTCCGCCTGATACGGTATTCCACGCAGCCTGGCAGGGCAATTTTGACGCGGTCGTCTGCATGTATCACGATCAGGGGCTTATTCCCTTCAAACTCGTCCACTTCTCCGATGGTGTAAACGTCACCCTCGGCCTTCCGGTAATAAGGACCTCGGTTGACCACGGTACCGCCTATGACATTGCAGGCACCGGCAAGGCGGACCCCAAAAGCCTTTGCGCAGCCATGTCCATGGCCTCTGGCTTTGCCGCAAACCGCTCAATCGCCCACAAGACATGAACAGCGCACGACAAAAAGAACATGCCGCCGCGCACGATTTGACTCCTGTGGTTGAAACCGTGGAGCTTGTAAAGAAATTCGGCAGCCGGGCAGTGGTGGCAGGGCTGAACCTGCGCATTGACCACGGGGAATGCGTTGGGCTTCTGGGCCCAAACGGAGCAGGCAAAACCACAACCATCAACATGCTTCTGGGACTTGCCGTGCCCACATCAGGCACTATCTCCATATTCGACATGCCACTGCCGGAAAGGCTCATGGAGGCAAAAATGCGAATCGGCGTTGTGCCACAGGCCGACAGCCTTGACCCCGACCTTACCGTGCTTGAAAACCTGATTGTCTATGGCGGCTATTTCGGCCTTTCCTCAAAACTCGCCCGCGGCAGGGCAGATGAACTTCTGGATTTTTTTGCCCTTTCCAGACGCCGCGACGAGATCATACAGCACCTGTCAGGGGGACAGCGCAGACGTCTCCTTCTTGCCAGGGCGCTCATCAATGCCCCTGACCTGCTCATCCTTGATGAACCCACAGTCGGCCTTGACCCCCAGGCAAGACTGCTCATCTGGGAAAGGCTTGCCATCCTGAGGCGTCACGGCACCACCATGCTGCTGACCAGCCACTACATGGAAGAGGTGGAACGGCTTGCAACCAGGGTGATCATCATGGAAAACGGGAAAACTATCGCCCAGGGCGACCCGCATGAGATGGTAAAAAAACAGATCGGCATAGAGGTTCTTGAATTTACCGACTCCCCGGATGTGCTAGACCAAATAGAGCGGCAGATTGACAGATGCGGAGCTTCCACGGAGCGTGAGGACGGAAGGCTCCTTGTTTATGTCAAGGAACCGTGCAGCGCCCTTGAATCGCTTGCCATTAACCAGAGGCATGTAACCAAGAGACCGCCTACGCTTGAAGACCTGTTCCTGAAACTTACAGGGAGGAGGCTCAAGGATATCTAGGAGTCAGACATTCACAAAGCCTGCCGGGCAACGCAGGTTATCCTCAAGATGTTCAAGCTCACCTGCAGCCAGCGCCATGCAGCCTTCGGCCTTGATGATTATTGGCAAGGGGTAATCTCAAGCAATATTGACCAGTGGTAATCTGGAAGGAATAAAAGGTGGCATGATTTCATCGTATCTTTTTAACTCAATTCACGGTCTGCCAAATCTTTTGCAATCTATTCTTTTGCAATCATTCATAATACGCAAAAACCACAGCACCTTTAGTCTGCAGTGATAAATGTTTAATACATCCTTCTCCTGAACATTATGCCCGCTGTTGCAAGGCTGAGGATGCCAATTAAAGCCATGGGCCAGTACTGGGGCCACAGCAGGCTGAAGGAGGCGCCTTCCATGAATATTGCCCTTACGATTATCAGAAAGTAGCGCAGCGGGTTCAGGCAGGTGATTGCCTGAACTGCTTCCGGCATGTTTTCAATGGGAGTAGCAAACCCTGAGAGGATTACTGACGGGACCAGAAAGAGAAATGCTCCCATGAGCCCCTGCTGCTGCGTTACTGACATGGCTGAAATCATAAGCCCGATACCGATTGCCGAGAGCAGAAAGGCAAAGAGCCCTACATACATTGCCAGGATGCTGCCCCTGAGCGGGATATGAAACCATGCCACAATCATGAACATGATGAAGGATGCCTCAAGTGTTCCTATTATGAAACCCGGCAGGGATTTTCCAATCAGTATCTCAAGCGGGGTCATTGGAGTTACCAGAAGCTGATCAAATGTGCCCCCTTCCCTCTCCTTTGCAACAGACATGGCGGTAATCTCAATGGTTACCACCAGGGTAAGCAGCGCAACAATCCCTGTGATAATGAACCAGTGGGAGTTGAGAGTCCTGTTAAACCATGAGCGTACAACAAGCCTTGCCGGTGGCACATGCCCTTCGTGCCTTGCTGACCATGCCTGGTTGAAATCCATCACGATGGAATGGACATAATTCAGGGCAATCAGGGCGGTGTTTGAATTGCGGCCGTCGAGTATTACCTGAATTCCCGAAGGCTGGTTTCGCCTGATGTTTTCTGAAAATTTCGGCCCGATATGAAGGACAAGAAGCGCCTCCCTGAGATTGATTACAGGGGCTATGTCTTTGTCACTGTCCAGTGTCCTGGCAAGTTTGAATGCCCTGGAACCCTCAAACCTTGCAAGAAGCTCCCGGGAAGCCTGTCCCGGGTCTTCATTGTAAACGGCGTAGGGGACATTGTTGAGATCAAAGCTTGCAGCATATCCGAACACTATGAGCTGGGCGATGGGAGGCATGACAAGCACCATCCTGCTCTTCTTGTTTGTCAGGATGGCGATAAACTCCTTAATCATCAAGGCGAATATTTTCTTTATCATGGCCTGGTTACTCCAGTCTCTTGCGTGATTTTTTCTTTATTACCATCATAAAAAATGCCCCCATGCCCATGAGCCAAAGACAGTTTGTGATAAAAATGGGCCAGATATTCCCTGCAAGAAATATGGTCTGGAGCATGCTTACGAAATATCTTGCCGGAACGATATGGGTAAGCCACTGAATGGGAACAGGCATTGAGCCTATATCAAAGACAAATCCCGAAAGGATGAACGCGGGCAGGAAGGTGATTACAATGGCAATCTGACCTGCTACAAACTGGCTTCCTGCAGCGGTTGATATGAGAAGCCCCATGAAGATTGCAGTAAGCATGAACAGGGCTGAGCCTGCCGTAAGTGCCAGGATGGAGCCTCTGAGCGGTACGTGAAAAATCCAGACAGCCATGAGCACAGAAAGAATCATTCCGCTCATGCCAAGGAAAAAGTACGGCACCACCTTCCCGATGATGATTTCTTTCATGCTGACCGGGGTTACGATGAGTGCTTCCATGGTGCCGCGTTCCCACTCCCTGGCTATCACCATTGAGGTCAGCATGGCGCCTATCAGGGTCATGATTATGGCTATAAGGCCCGGGACCAGGAAATTCCTGCTCCGAACCGAGGCATTAAACCATATACGGTGTTTTACAGTGGCCGGCATCCTGAGCCTGACGCCTTTTTCAAGTGCGTAGTGCTCAAGCCATTTTATCCACACTCCTGTTATGTAACCCTGGGTTATCCTTGCCTTGTTGGCATCCACGCCGTTAAGGATTACCTCCACAGGTGCATTGCCCTCAAGGAACATCTGGCGGCCAAAGTTTGACCTGAACCATATTATGCCGTCAACTTCACGACTCATAACGGCATCTTCCGCCTCTTTGATGTTGTTCATTATAACCGGCCTGAAATAGGCAGACTGGCGGAATCCGCTGATAAAATCAGAGACTTCCCTTGATGGCTTGTCGATTACAACGGCAACGGGAACGTGTTTTGCGTCAAGGGAGACGCCGTATCCAAAGATAAGCAGCAGGATTACCGGAAGGACAAATGCAATGCCGATACTGGAGGGGTCACGGATAATCTGGTACATCTCCTTTCGTATCAGCCCTTTAAGCCTGGTGCGGTTGATTCCCCTGTTAACATGCCTGCCTGAAGTGCCTCGCGGTGCCTGTGCACCTTCCGGGAATTTGGCGCCTTTTTCGGTCATGGACATCTAATGCCCTCCCCTGTCCTTTTCTGCCTCATGTTTTTCAATGAGTGCAATGAACGTATCTTCCATGGTGGGATTAGGGTTCTTGTCCGTGCGGAACCTGGCCTTGAGTTCCTCCGGGGTGCCCTGTGCAAGTATCTCTCCCTGTGCCATAATCACCATCCTGTCGCAGTATTCCGCCTCTTCCATAAAGTGGGTTGTAACCATGACAGTAACGCCGGCCTGGGCAAGGGCATTTATATGACGCCAGAATTCACGCCGTGCCAGGGGATCTACTCCTGACGTAGGTTCATCAAGAAAGAGTATGGGGGGCTCGTGCATGAGGGCTGCAGCAAGGGCTAAACGCTGCTTGTAACCCAGTGGAAGGTCTGCGCTCCTCACATCCTTAAGGGGTTCAAGCTGGAACGAGTCCAGCGCCCACCTGATTCTCTCTTTCCTGTATTTTCCCTCAAGACCATAGGCACTGCTGAAAAATTTCAGGTTTTGAACTACTGTAAGCTCCGGGTACAGGGAGAATTTCTGTGCCATGTAGCCCACATTGGCCCTTGCCTCGGCTCCTGCCGTTCTCAGGTCCTTGCCTGCAACCATAAGGTGGCCTCCGCTTGCAGGAAGAAGGCCGCAGAGCATGCGAAACGTGGTTGACTTGCCTGCACCGTTTGCCCCCAGAAGACCGAAAATCTCTCCATGCCGGACACTGAAGCTTATGCCCTTGACTGCATAAAAATCTCCAAATTTGCGCACCAGGTTCCTGACGCTGATTACCTCTTCATCCGGACTTCCCTGCACAGGGGCACGGGAAACCGGAGTTGTATCCTGTTTCTCGCCCCTGTCCCTGAGCCTGTCCTTAAGAAGTTTTATAAAAGCGTCTTCAAATCTGGGAGCCACACTCTCTGCCCGGAATGCCGAATTTTTACAGAATCTCCTCTCCACCTCAGGGGCATCCATGGGTTCTTCGGTTACAAGCCGCACCTTTGAGCCAAGGATTATGGCATCCACCACCCCGTCCATGTGGCTCAGTTCCTCCTGGAGCCGGCGTTTCTGCCCCTGATCCGGGGTCAGCATGAAACTGTTGCCTGCAAGGGACTGGCTGAAGACCTCCGGGCTGTCCTGACCCAGAAAAGAGCCTTCATGTATGAGAATAACCTCCTGGCACCGTTCTGCCTCATCCAGGTAGGCAGTGCTGAGAAGCACGCTCATGTTTTCATCCCGTACCTGCCTGTAGACGATCTCCCAGAGCTCACGCCGCGAAACAGGATCAACGCCAACTGTAGGTTCATCCAGGATAAGGAGTTCCGGTACATTCATAAGGGAGCACGCAAGTCCCAGTTTCTGCTTCATACCCCCGGAAAGCCTTCCGGCAAGCCTTGCTGTGAAGGGGGCAAGGCCCGTCATGTTCATAAGTTCATCATAGCGTGCCTGCCTTTTTGAGGCTGGTATGTCATGAAGGTCTGCGTACAGGTCAAGATTTTCCTGGACAGTTAGGTCCTCATACAGACCAAAGCGCTGGGGCATGTAGCCAATGGAGGACTGGACAGCAAGAAAATCCGTGGTGGAGTCCATGCCAAAAACAGAGACATGTCCTGAGTCAGGCACAAGGAGTCCGGCAGCAATGCGCATCAGCGTGGTCTTTCCCGCACCATCCGGGCCGATAAGCCCAGTAACAATGCCCTTTTTTACTGATGCAGAGAAGTTGCCAAGGGCCCTGACAGTGCGCTTTCCGGATATAAAATCCTTTGTGACCCCTTCTATGGTCATGCACAGTCCGGATGGTCTCATGGCCAGGCTCTCAGTGCGGGCATTGCTGCCCCTTTCATAATGTTGATGTCGAATCTGTTCCCGGGCACATGACATTCCGGGAAAAATCACCGGATTCAACTTTCTGGTTCGGTTTGATTGTCACGGTTGCAGGCATGCCCAGCCTCAGTTCTCCAAGGGAATTACAGACATAGACCCTGACCTGATACACCAGCCTGGTCCGCAGCTCCGGGGTTTCTACATTTTTGGGAGTAAACTCTGCGGTGGGTGAGATGTAGCCTATCCAGCCCCTGTATGTCTTGCCTGG
>JALVQQ010000230.1:0-1957 GCA_027025395.1 Deltaproteobacteria bacterium
ATATCAATCCATGTCATTTTATCAAGTAATTCCAGTGAATTATTTGTTTTTCAGGAAACCCTAGTGTAGTGGTAATTCAATATTGGTTGCCCCGAATATTTGTCGCCCCTGATACGCAACGTTATCCGGCCACAGAAATTTGTTCACTTCCAGACCATTTACCCCACCACCCAAGAACATAAAGGGCGCCGTGAGGCGCCCTTTATGTTAGTTACTGGTTTATGTTTATATGCTTATTAACGGTATTAGATCATCCACACCCGGAACAATCATGCCTGACACAAGGAAAAACTAACCTGTAACGGCCTCTATCCTGACCGCCGCCACCTTGTACTCGGGCGTCAGGGTCTTGGGGTCCATACCCGGGCTGGTAAGAATGTTCGTAAGGCTCTCCGGGAAGTGGAAGGTCATGAAAACCGTGCCGGGACGGCTTCGTTCCGTAACCTTTGCCAATGCCCTTACCTCGCCGCGCCTTGAGGTAACCTTAACGTGGCTGCCATCCTCAATGCCCATCCGGGAGGCATCGTCAGGGTGGATCTCCACCTCTTCATGCCCGGCGATAATATCAAAGCCATCACATAGACGTGTCATTGAGCCATTATTGTAGTGCTCAAGCCTGCGGCCCGTAACCAGCACCAAGGGATAATCACTGTCTGGATACTCCTCGGGCACCATGTAGCTGACCGCCTGAAGCCTGCCCTTTCCAATGGGGAAGGCTTCAGTATGGAGGAGAGGCGTACCCGGATGCCCTGGTTCAGGACATGGCCAAACCTGCCCGTCTCCCTCAAGCCTGTCATAGGAGATACCGGCATAGGGAGGAGTAAGGCCTGCAAGCTCGTTCATTATCTGCTCCGGCCCTGTATAGAACATGGGATAGCCCATTGCCTGTGAAAGCAGGCATATTATCTCCCAGTCTGCCTTTGCCTCTCCCGGCGGGTCAACCGCCTTGTTTATCCTGCGGACACGCCTTTCACCGCTTGAGAATGTACCGTCCTTTTCATAGAAACAGGCGGCGGGAAATACAATATGCGCAAACTTGGCTGTCTCGGTGAGGAACATGTCCTGGACAATTACACAGTCCATTGCACGAAGTGCCTCATGCACATGGCCGACATTGGCCTGGGTCTGGGCAGGGTCATAGCCCACGCAGTAGAGGCCCCGGAATTCGCCCTCAAGCGCCTTGTCGTACATCTGAGGCTCCAGCAGACCCGCAGTGGCGGGAAGCGACTGTACGCCCCACGCCTTTGCAAACTTCTCCAGGGCCTTTTCGTCATCCGTTGCCTGGTAACCAGGGAAGGTATATGGCAGTGTTCCCATATCGCACGCTCCCTGGACATTGTTTTGCCCTCGAAGGGGATTGATGCCGTTATGGGGACGCCCGACATGGCCGGTAGCCAGCACCAGGTTGGCAAGCGCCATAACGCCGGTGGTGCCCCCCTTATGCTCTGCAACCCCGAGCCCGTAGAGGATCAGGGCGTTTTCAGCCTCAGCATACTTGCGGGCAGCGGCCCTTACCAGGGCAGCAGGAACACCGGTTATCTCCTCCATCTGCTCGGGAGAGTAGTCTTTTACATGCTCCCTGACATGATCAATATTTTCGCACCTTGCCTCAAGAAATTCCCTGTTTTCAAGGCCATCCTCAAAGATGGCATGAAGCAGGGAGTTTAGCAGTGGAATATTGGTGCCCGGCTTGAGCCGCAGCCAGATACCATTCTCCTGCTCATCTGCAATTGCGGCAACCTCTGTGCGCCTGGGATCAATTACAATAAACTCCGTACCCTTTTCCGCTGCCTCCTTCACCTTGAGCCCTACTATTGGATGGGCCTCTGATGTATTGGAGCCACAGACAAGAAGAACATCCGTACCCACGATCTGTGAGAAGGGAGTTGTTGCAGCACCGCTTCCAAGTGTAGCCAGCAGACCGCTGACTGATGGAGCGTGTCAGACCCGGGCACAG
>JALVQQ010000230.1:1967-10939 GCA_027025395.1 Deltaproteobacteria bacterium
GTTATCGACATTATTCGTGCCCCACGCTGCCCTTGCAAGTTTCTGCAGCAGGTAATTCTCCTCGTTGGTACATCGTGATGACGCCAGTATGCCTATACTGTCCGCACCGCTTGTCTGCCTGATGCGGTTCAGCCTGTCGGCTGCCATTGAGAGAGCCTCGTTCCAGTCCACCTCGCGGAATGGCTCGTCAATGGTCTCCCTGACAAGGGGCATGCGGAGCCGTTCCTTGTTACGATAGAAGGTGTATCCAAACCTGCCCTTCACACAGAGCTGCCCGAAATTGGGCGCGGCTGAACGGTCGGCCCTTATCTCCATGATGGAACCGTAGTTTGCAACCACATCCACGCTGCACCCTGTTCCGCAGTAGGTACAGACACTCTTCACAGGCTTTATCTGGCCCGGAAGCAGGGGAGCAACAGGATCCTTCTTGACCAGGGTTCCTGTGGGACAGGCATCAACACATGCGCCGCATGAAACACAGTTGTCATTGAAAGAAATGGATACCTCTTCAATGGCCTGTGTCTCACTGTTTACGCTTACGGAAAGGTCAATGCCGTTAAAACGGCATGCCCTCTCGCACCTTGTGCAGCCAACGCACTTGTTTGGATCAATGGTTATGAATGGATGGGAATCATCAAGCCTGTATTTTAGCCTTGTGGGCGCCTGATTAAGTTTTACCTTGTATTCAACACACAACTCCCTGTAGGTACATTTTGATACGCCAAGACAGCCGCACTGAAGACACCTCTTGGCCTCCCGTACCGCCATCTCCTCGGAAAAGCCAAGCTGCACCTCGTCAAAATCGTTAATGCGGCGCTCCGGCGGCCTTGAGGGCATGACCTCGTTGAGACGCATTGCATAACCGTCAAAGTTATGCATGTCCACATCCTCAAACCGCTTGCCCTTGGTAAAATTCAGCCTGGGCTCGGCAATCCCGGCCTTCTCATTAAGGAATGCCTCGTGCATGGCCTCGGCAGCACGCCTTCCGGCAGACACCGCCTGGATAACCGTGCGTGAACCGCTTGCAACGTCACCACCGGCGAAAATCCCGTCCACATTTGTCTTCATGGTTGATGGATGGGCCTTGATTGTCTTGCGCGGGGTGAGTTTTATGGATGCCTCAAGCTCTCCAAAGGCCTGGAAGCTGTCATCACCTACCTGGCCAAGGGCTGAAATTACGGTATCGCCCTCCCAGAAAAGCCTTGATCCAGGCATGGGAATCGGGTGACGGACACCCTTTTCATCCGGCTCATCCAGGATGGTGCGCGCCATTTCAACCTTTATGGAACCATCCTGTTTCAGGATACGCAGGGGCATTGCCATAAGGAAGAACTGGACACCTTCCTTCTCTGCCTCTTCAATCTCGCGCTGGTGCGCCGGCAGCTCAACCCTGGAACGGGGATAGATTACCGTAACCTCCCTTGCCCCCTGACGCTTGGCGCTTCTGGCAGCATCAATTGCGATATCGCCGCCACCAACCACCAGCACTCTTTCCCCGACTTCAGGCGGTGTGCCGCAGTTGATTTCCCTCAGATATTTCAATCCGCATACCACATATTCCGCACCGTCAATATCCATCTGCTTCTGGCGGGCAAGGCCCGTGGCGATAAAGATGGCGTCATATCCCTCATCCTTGAGGGTCTGTAGCGTGAAATCCGCCCCCCATCTCTTTTTGAGTTTTACCTGCACGCCAAGATTCAGGATATTCTGGACCTCCCGCTCCACATCGCGGTTGGGAAGCTTGTAACCGGGAATTCCGAACCGGAGCAGGCCTCCAAGCCTGTCTTCCGCCTCGAAAATCGTTGCGCCGTGACCATTTTTCCTGAGAAAATAGGCGCAGGAAAGACCAGCAGGCCCGCCACCGATGATCGCAACCTTTTTTCCGGTTGCCGGCGCAAGGTCTTCCTTGAGATGCCGGGACTTGGTGGCAAAGTCGGCCACAAACCTCTTGAGGTGATTGATTGCAATGGGTTCGTCAAGGAGCACCCTTCGGCACCTGGTCTCGCAGAACCTGGGGCATACCCTGCCAACTGATATGGGCAGCGGATTCTTCTCCTTTATAATCCGCAAAGCCGCCTCATACTCACCCTTCGCAATAAGATTTACATATCCCTGAACGTTGATTCCTCCGGGACAGGTGAGATTGCATGGCGCCCTGCAGTCTCCGTAATGACTCAGAGTAAGGGACTGAAGCCTCTCCTTGCGGAAGGCATCAAGCTCCTTGCTCCGGACAGTAACCTCCATGCCCGGCTCTGCCTCTGTGGCGCAGGCCCTGACCCTGCCTGTCCCCTCCACCTCCACCATGCACATAAGGCACGGACGGCTGGAGTCCTCACTTCCTTCAAGATGACACAGAGTGGGAATGTCAACACCTGCCCTCCCCGCGGCTGCAAGGATGGTGTCACCAGGCATTGCCCTGACTTCTGCGCCATCAATGTTAAGTGTAAATGTATCTGCCATAACTGCCTTTGTTATCCTCGGTTTTCTGTTTTTTAACCTGAAAGCCACAACCGGACGGCAAAGCCAAAGGTTATTGGCACAGGATAGAAAAAAGGCGGGACAGAGCCCGCCTCGATTTTCATGAACAGTTCAGATACCCGCAGTTATCAAAATGACCAACCTCGGGTAACAGGCCTAAAGCTCAAGCCAGGACTCTGAAAATACCGTCTTGCCCATGAGGACCCTGGTTGTCTTGTAATACTCGAGTTCCTTGGGGCTCAACGAGTCAGGGTCCGGATCATTGTCATCCATTATGTCATGGACTATCTTTACGAGTTCCGGCCTCTCTCCATGAGCAAGCTCTATCAGCTCATGATCATAGGTATCAACAATAGCAGACCATATACCATACTTCATGAGCATGGCAAGATATGCGCGGTTGAGATAATGACGTTTCTCAGTAGATACTCCGTTGGAAACATTTGACAGGCCCACGGTTGACTTGGCCCCGGGCACTATTTCAGGCAGCATTGCCATGAACTCAAGACCGCTCATTACCTGATCGGAGCCAAGGGTGATGGGCGTGGCAATCGGGTCAACCAGTATCTTTTCGTTGGGTATGCCCGCCTCATTCATGGCCATGCATAGCTCTACGGTCATTGCGGCGCGCTCGTTTGAATCCCTTGGCATACCGTCAACACCCCAGAGCAGGGCCACCACATAACAGCCTGCCTCGGCTGCGACGGGGATGAGCTTTTTCATGCGCTCGGGCTGCAGAGAGATTGAATTCATAAGGTGCCTCTCGGGATTTTTCGCAGCCTTCATGCCCGCGATGAGTGCATCTGCATTGGTGGTATCCATTGAGAGCGGACAGTCGGTTACAGCCTCGGTAACCCTGACGATCCACGGCATGAGATCAGTGCCGTCCTTGCGGGCAGGGCCGATATTGAGATCGAGAAAATCCCCGCCGTCAGCCACTTCCTGGTGAGCCATCTCCACAATAGGGCCCGGATCTCTCTGGCGCATGGCATTGCCGGTGCGGGTCCCCATAATGTTTATACTTTCTGCTATACACTGAACATACATATCTTTTCCTTAAATACGGTTGTTCAGGCAGGAAAATGTCCCGCCCTTCGCCATATCCGTTAATGGTCAGACACCTCGGCATCTGCCATATATTTTCCTCAATCTACTCCGGCTTCCAGCTCTTCAGGAACGGCGGCAAATGGCTCGCCTCCCTGGGTCCTATCTGGATGGTCCAGTCAGGAAGCTCCTCTTCGAGCTCGCCCTTGATGGACGCGAGATAGCCGGGAATAATCAGGCTGCGGTGCTTGACCTTGTCTTCAATGCCGCTCTTCTTCACAAACATTGCTATAAGGTCTGCACTGAACTTGCCTGCCGCCCAAGCAGTAAGGACGGAAAGGCCCTCGGTATCCTTGATGAGGAGCCATGACGGAATCTTGCTGCCCTCAATTTCACCCGAGACGATAAAATAGGTAAGGGAGAAGTTACAGGTGACCAGAACAGGTGAATTCTCGTCAGGCCCGTTAATGGGATAGATATCCTCCTGGACCACCATTGGTCTCTGCGGGTCAGTAAAGATATTGAGGCGCTCGAGCAGCAGCGGAAACAGGGTATCTCCCTGAAGATCGGACAGAACGATTATGCCTGCATACTTGCAGATAAGCACCGATGCCACCAGGGATTCCATAAGAGGATCATCAGCAATCTCGCACGGAAACGCTATGGTGGGGAACCCGACGGGCTTGTACTTGTGTTTTACGGCGGCGCGCCTGCAGACAATGTTGTCTTCAAGCGCTGCCTTCATGGTACGGGCGCCGGTATCAAGCACAAGGTCCTTCAGCCCGTCCGCGATAAGTTTCTCGGCAGTTGCGGCGGCATCGCCAATGGCGGTTCCGGTTACCGCAAGGGGACAGCCGGTATCCTTGGCCACAGCGGCCATATCGGCATAATTGCCAGAATCGGCGGCATAGAGCAGAGGCTTGTGATCACCGCATATTTCAGCCCCGGCCTTGAGGGCATCAGCACTTTCACTCATGAGAATCAGGGCTGCATCAGGGCACTTTTCCCTTGCCTTTTGAACAAGTGCGGTAAACGCTCCCTGGTCTCCTTCATCTTTTATGGCTATGAGGTCAGCCTTGAGCTCAAGCCCCACACGATCGTAACGGAGACTGTTGAAGCGGTCCATGCGGCCGTCAACGTCTTCATCACTCATGCCGGTGGTAACCAGCACAGCTATGCCAGTGGGATGCTCGAACCTCTTTTCGTGGCGGTAGAGACATGTCTCACCGCCCATCTCGAATTTGTTATCACCGCTTCCCAGGATAATGGTGCGTATCGGCGGAGCTGATGCCTCACCCACCTTCTCCTTAACCTCGTCACTAACGTAAGGGCAGGCGCCTATATCCTCCTGGCCAGCCGCCACCTTCATGGCAAAGGCCAGGCAGGTAGGCACATCGCACTCCCCGCAGTTTTTCTTGGGAAGCATTTTCAGGATTTCTATTCCTGTAAGTGCCATATCTCCACTCTCCTGTTAGACCATGGGGTCCATATCAAGTGCAGGATGTCCCTTCTCCTGCAGATATTTCAAAACTTCATCCTCGGTAACGCCCACTTCCTCATCTGCAATGAGCTCAAGGAGGTTTGAAACGCCCTCTTCCTCACCGCGGGCCTCGAGACGTTCACGAAGCTCTTCCTTCAGCATCTTCGGCATCCAGACGACCCTCTTGAGGCCACCATCACCCTGCATGAACTTCCGGCTGCAGATGTAGTGCTTTGACACGCCAAGGAAACCGGGATTGACCTGGCCGCCACCAACCATTCCGGCAAGGGTTGTGAACTTCATGCCGCTGGGAGTCATTCCCATGTAATCACGGTTTACTATCATCATGCCGTTACACATGGGAAGGGTTGTGGCAATACACTCAAAACAGCCGCATGCAGTCATGGGGTCAACCATTAGGCTGTAGGCGCTGACCTGTGTCACCTTGCCCCTGGAAGCCTGGTTTACGAAATCGTTAATACCCTTCCACTGACCCAGCTTTTCATCAATAACCTCGCCTTTTTCTATGGGCTGGTTGGGGCCGGTGGGATTGATCTCGTACGACGCCTTGCCGTCAAGCCAGTTGTACGCTCCGCACATTCCCACACGCTCGGGGGTAATGACGCAGACATGGCTTGGGGCAAATGACTGGCAGAGGGTGCATGAGTAGAAGACATCCTCGGTCTCGTCCGTCATGGAGCCAAGACGCTCATCACGTGCAGCGTAAACCTTCTTTGAAAGCTCAAGCACTTCCTTGACCTTCTCCTCCTCTGTGAAGATCCTGACCTGCACCTTGTCAAGGATTGCGCCAAAGTCCTGGTGGAGCTTGCCGTGGAGGATGCGGCCGATGTGCTCAAACTTGAAGCCCTTTTCAATGGCGGCCTTGCCAACCCGGAGCCACATGATGTTGCGCTGACCTATGTGCATGATGCCCTGGGCATAGTTGATAAGATGGTGGAACTGACGCTCGAGAATAGGCTCGAAATCAGACTGCATCTGGCGTCCCGCAACCTCGACAAGGATTGCAAGGGGCAGCTTGTCTCCCTCCTTGCAGTCTGTCATCTCAGGCCCTTCAACTATCACCTTTCCGTCTTCAATGGCGTCCATATCCTCGGAAATCAGCACTTCAACGCCGAGGGTACGGCCACCGCCGCACTCAAGGAAGAGGTCATCCTTCCTGATGCGCTCACCCTCGAACGCCGGGCCGTAGGAGACCGGAATGTCGATCTTGGTGACCGATACCTTGAGTCCCCTTACCTCTATTGCCTTCTGCACGATCTCATCGTGTGGCACATTGGAGACAACGTGCTCGTAGGTACAGATACCGGTGGGCAGCACCTCCGGAATGTCCCAGTCGGATATTGTCGGGAAGCCCCAGTTGATGGCGCCTGCGGCATTTGCGTACCACTCGTCTGATACCGGACCAAACGCCATTACAAAGGCGAATGTACGATCCTTGTTATAGATAAGATTGCCCTTGTAATCACCTGGCTTGATGCCACCGAAGGCCAAGGCGACACGGCATGCAAAGCCGATGGCGAAAACCGCCGAGGTATAGGTGGGTCCAAACGGGGCAAGTCTTGTTGACCATCCGATCTGAACTTTCTTTTTAAGGAGCTGCTCAGGCATGGAAATACCGTCGGTCTGGTCATGCATGAAGATGTAAAGGTTCTTCTCCTGAAGCTCCAGGGCTATCTTCTCGGCCATGTCAGGATCGGAGGGAGTGCCCAGTATTGCGGCGAAACCGGGTGCGGTTCCATCCACAAACTCAACACCGCGCTTTCTGAATATAAGGTCATCAGCTGCGCCGAGCCAGTAGCGGTCATCACTTGGCGGATCCTCTGTCTTGGTATAGAAGTCAGGGTCCTCGATGTAGCGTATTGCCTCAAACATCTCTTCCGCAAAGAAAGTGGCCATACCTGCGTCAAGAGCCGGGGCAAGGTATGGAAGCCAGATGTTATCGCTGACAGGCGCTGGAAGGAGCTTGCGGCACTCCTGGAAGATATCCTTCATGTCACCGAGCTGTTTGACCTCGGCTCCCAGCATGCTGTAGATAATGGGCAGGTAGTACGCGGTATTTGGGAATGCAACGTCATGCTCCGGCCCGTATTTTTTCAGCGCCTCTTCGTACTTCTCTTCGGCCATGTCCACTATCTTGTGGGCACCTCGGATAGCGGCTGAACAGATTATCTTTGACATTTCTTTCCTCTCTTGAATTTTTTGTAATATCTTCAGCCCGGCAAGAAAGCGGGCATTGTTTTCATCACGGAGTCACCCTACATCAACGCCTCTATCAGGGCCTCTGTCATGGATACCGCCTTAGGATGTCTCATGATCATAAGTTCACCCCCAGCAAAGAGCAGTGAGCTTGCGGTAACCGCCTCCATGAGAACTCCCCTGCGCTCCTGGTCGCCAAGCATGCCGTCCGTGGGCTGTTTTGTCTCCTTGGCCTTCCAGACCTCGCGCCCAAGGTTTACAACAAAGGGGACGGAAAGCTTGTCATCGTTCTGGGTCATTGCGGCAAGTCTGATACGCTCCATTACAGAGTAGGTGTATTCAAGCCCGTACCCAACCGCACCGATTGACGGATCCATGAGTATATTGCCAAGAGATACCCCAAGGTTTTCAAGCAGAATGTTAAGCTGCTTGGCAAGGTTGACATCAATAGGCGTGGATGCGACAACCGGGTACTGGAATGCCATGGCAGTGGCGCCAAGGGTCCGGTAATTGGCATCTGTGAGGGGGCCTATGCAGACCTTGCGGTTACCTGTAAGCCCTGTTACCTCGCGCAGCGTCTCCGTATCCTTTTCAGCGTTTCCGCATCCCCAGAGGATTATCGGCACGTCAACCGCCTCAACTACCTTCTGGGCCACCTTTGCAGCATCCGCTGATGATACATTTGCTCCGTTCGGATCAGTGCTTACCAGGGAGAGGCAGATGGCCCTGGCGTTGAACTCATTGACGCACTTCCGTGCCCAGGCAGCCGGATCATTGAACACATCGGAGTAGTGTTTCACCAGGGGCTCGGGCCACTCCTCCGGTGCTGAATCCAGGACCTCAAATGCGATTCTGGGCGGATTGGGCATATCACCTTCAAACAGGTGGAACGGCAGGGTCCTTTCGCCACCTACGGTAATGGCCTTGTCACCGTCACCTATTACGCACTCCTGTATTGCTCCGGCGGCAGGCTCAATATAGAGATTTTCAGGAATATCGCCTGCCCTGTCCTTCAAGGGGGATTCTTCTTTTGCAAGGGGAGCTGTCTCAACAGAATCAACACCTTCACCGGCGGACGCAGGCGGAGCAGCTGCCTTTGGCGCAGGCTTTGCCGCAGGTTTCTCAGGCTCGGTCTCAACCGGCTTCTCTGCCGCCTCTGCCTCTTTCCCGGCTTCTGCAGGCTTTTCTTCTTCAGCCTTTTCTGCCGCGGCCTCCTCGGTAGCAGGTTCAGGCTCTTTAACCTCTGGCTCAGGCCCGGCGGGTTTCTCTTCAGCAGGTGCTGGTGCCCCGGACTCTACCTCAGGGATGAAGATACCCTCTCCTGCCTCGGCACGTTTCAGGCCGTCCCTTGCCTTTTCGTTGTCAGGATCAAGCTCCAGGGCCTTCCTGAACATTGTGGCGGCCGAGGATGTATCACCTTTCATCAGCGCCACATTGCCCCTGGCAGTCAGACGAACAACCTGCTTGAACCGCCACTCTTCCTCTGACAGCCCCTCGGGACATCCGCCGCTGGCGGCTGCAGGAGCTGTCTCTGCGGAAGGCGCCGGAGCTGCAGCCTCTGCCTTTGCAACTCCTTCCCTGGCCTTCTCATCATCTGGATCAATTTCAAGTGCCTGTCTGAAAGCCTCAAGGGCTCCGGCTGCATCATTCTTGTGGAGCAGCATATTGCCCTTGGCTACCAGATTTACTACCTCTTTATTCCTGGATGTCTCAGCTTCTGCTGCGGATACTGCAGGCTCAGGCTCCACTGGAG
>JALVQQ010000231.1 GCA_027025395.1 Deltaproteobacteria bacterium
GATGGGTTCAGCATTTCTCGCCAGTAGTATGATATCTTCACCGATCTTCAGGGAACAGGCAACTTCCCGGTATATCTTTATCCACAGTTCAGTTGTACTTCCAAAATCATACATGTAGTTCAGGGGTTCTCCACGGCGGCATAGTGCTCGAATCTTTGTGGCCAGTGGAAGCTCTTCCCCCCATTTTCCATAGGAAAAGGAACTCATGTGACCACAGCATTCCAGCCAGATTTTTCTCAGGTAATCATCAAGATCTTCAACGGTTGCATCCTGGGCAACCAGTAAATAAAGAAAATAATCAGGATGGTAAACAGCTTGAACAGAAAGGAAACAATATTTTTTATGTAAGCTGTTTTTTGTCTTCGGTGCATGTTTTTTCAGACAGGATGTCAAATGCCGCCCTATCCCTCTTTTCGTAAATTCTGATTTACAGAGCAGGCATGTAGTCTTAGGTGATGAATATTCCATAACTTTCTATTTTTTTGTTGGAGTTACATGTTAGTGACCAGCCATTGCCGCTGTCCACAGTCAAATCTGTACCCTTTTCCCCTGTTTTATCTCTGCCAGATATGCCTCTTTCAACGCCCTGGCATACTCTTCCACATCCGTTTCATCTTTTAAGATGCTCTTGCCGAAACGAACATGGATACTGCTTTTACTGATGTATTCCGGTTCCGGCTCATTCGTTTCAGTCCTGCTTTTCTCTTGGCCGGCTGGCTTATCTGCAGGAGAATCAGCATCAGTATCTTGCCTCTTTTGCTCCTTGAGCCACCTGTCTTTTTGGGCCAGCAGGCTGAGAAACTCGTTTTCCTTGAATGTACGGACGCTTTCCCGGATAACAGCGATGATTTTCTGGTGCTGGAGATTTTTCTCAAAATCACTGAATGGTTGAAGTAATTCTTCCTGCCTGCCCTGTCCAAGCTCTCGAAAATCATCCATGCTCTCAAGTTCATCCTTCAGAGCGGCAACGATTTCCCGGGCCTGTTTTCTGGTTTCTTCAATCCGAGTCGCCAGCTCCTCCTTCATCTTGTCAACCAGGGATTTGAGCTGCTGCATCCTGTTGCCCTTGAAACAGGCCGGGTCGGCGATGATGTCGCGAATCTGTTGCCCTTCATTGCCCGGCAGGTCAGCAAAGTTGGCGCTCTGTTCTTCCAGAAACCGTTTGCTCTCGTCATAGATCTCTTTCGGGTGCCCTGCCATGAAACGGAGGATCGGTTCCAGCACATCATCTTTCATGTCCAGAAGACTGTCTTCCAACTTGGGCAGGTCGGTGAGATAAAAACTGTACTCCTTGCCGGCCAGTTCCCGGAGCTGACTGATCGGCTCAACCAGAACAGCGAGGAAATGGTAATGAGATTCCTGGGATGCCAGGGATTCAAGGGTGGTCAGGAGTTCCTGAAATGCCAGGCCGGTCTCCTTTGCCAGGGGTTTGGCCTCCCTGGCTTTGGGCGGTCCATCAAAAAAGTCTTCATAAAATTCCTTTAACCGCCGGACCTGGGACGAGGTGAAATCGATCTGGGGGTCTAGGATGATGTTGGCATGCGCCTGGGTGTTTTTCAGTCCCTTCTCCAGGGCCGAATCCTCAAGGATATTGGAATCAGACCGGGCCTCGATTTTCTCCCGGGCCAGGAGTTTGGCGGTGATGCAGAGGATGGCGGCCAGGTACCAGCCATAGGGTTTTTTCTCGAACCGCTCCACCAGGGTCTTCAGGGTGGTGCGGACACCGTTGCGACGGTTGGCCTGGATAAAAGCGAGCATCTCCTGCTCGGCCTCGCTCATCATGTTGTCGTCATCGCCGAACAGGGTGTCTCCCGAGGGGCTGAGACACCTGGTGATGTCGCTTTCCTTGTAGTGTATCCCCCGCAGCATGCCCAGGTTGGGATAGGTACGCCGCAGGAGATCATAAAATCCCTGGGTGATTTTTGTCAGCGGGTCGGTACTGCTGATTTCAAGAGGTTTGAGGTTGATAATGAGCCTGGCTCTGCCGAGCAGATCTTTTGTTTTATCCTGCAGTTCCTTGTACCGCTCCCGGTTCTGAAAACTTTTGTCGGTGAGGATACGCTTGACTGTTTCCTGCTGGGTCTGGGTCATGTTCAGGCGGACATATTTATCCGTCTTTTTGTAGAGCAACAGGTCGTGGAGGAAGCGGTCATCAGGCGGCATGATTACCAGCAGTTCGTCCCTGGCCATGGACTGCATGGCCAGAGCGGTTTCGTTATCAAGCTGTTCGTTGAAGGGACTGATGACATGGATGGAAAGCTCGTGCGCTTTGCCAACCAGGCGATCATCAAGTTTGCGGGAAAAGGGATAGTCCTGTCCGTTTTCGTCATAACGGATCTTACGGGTTTTCAGGGTGTGGTCAAATACCAGTTTGGCCAGTTCATCGGAGACATCCGTGTTATCGACATCGGTATTTTTTATCTCCTGTTCAACATCCTTTTCCTCGTCGGTGAGAAACTCGTACAGTTCTCCGTTTCTCTGGATATAGGTCTGCTGTTCCAGCAGGTTCAGAGCGGTTTCCACCTGTTTTTGCAGGTCATTGACGCTGCGGTCAAAATTATCCAGCATAAGGATGGATATGTTACGGACCGTGGCCTTGAACCCTTTGACATACTTGACCAGAAAAAGCGCTTTGAGCACCCTGACGGCAAAGGGATCGCCCAGGTGGGTTTCCGCGTTCAGGATCGCCTTCTGAATTTGGGATTTCAGGGCTGTGCGCACTCCTTCAAACATCAGGTCAAAGGTTGCCAGCTCCCGGATGGGATGGTCGGCAATATGTTTTGCCACATGCTGGAACACGCCAAGCATTGATCGTTCGCCGACTGAGCTGTGTCTGCCCTCAAAGGCGTTATGCTGGGACAGGCTCTGGATGGCAGACTGAAACAGGGTGAACTGGTAGGGAATAAAGGGATAGGAGTGGATGAAATGATCCCGGTCCTTGAAATTTTGATAGGTCTGGGAACCATCGCCAAAGCCGAACAGGGTTTTGAAGTTGTTTTCCTGCTCATGATAAACCTCGGAAAGGATGGATACGCCGGCCTCGTTTTTCAGCAGCAGTCTTTTCTGGATGACCTCATCGACATTGGCGCTGGTGAGTTTCAGGCGGTTGGCGAAGCGTGCCTGGATTTTGGAAAAATCGTTGGCCTGCTGTTTACTCATCTCCCCGACCACATCATCAAGGACCTCCTGGGCAGTGACGATGATCCATGCCCGGCCCCTGCATTTGGTGGCAAGGCTTTCGGCAACCGTCTGCAGGTTGGTCATGAGCTTTGTGTTGTCGGCTACGTACTGGCCCACCTCGTCAACAAAGAAATTCAAACGGAAATTATCTTCCTGGCGTTCTATGTAGCTGTTGATCTGATCGGCAAAATCCTCGATGGAGAGCTTGTAGTCACTGCGGTACTTGTCCAGAATTCCCATGGCCGCGGCTTCGTCCGTGCCGGTTGCCTGTGCATATGCCTTCGCAATATTATGGCCTTCGAGCAGGGCCTGTTCCCGGCCGGTTGTCCAGTCCTGGCCGGCGATGTTTTTGTAGGCATCCTTGAATTTTTCATAGAGGCCCCGGCCATCGAGATCACGTTCAAACTGGGCAATATGGCCGTGTTTCCCGTAATAACCGCACATCTCGTCAAACACCTTGACAAACACCGAGAGCAGGGCGT
>JALVQQ010000232.1 GCA_027025395.1 Deltaproteobacteria bacterium
AAGTAAGCATTGATATTGCCAGCGGGGTCCTGACTCCTTTTCAGACCGAACAGATCGCTCTTGCCCTGATCCAGGATGACAGGCGGTTGCTCGTTGACTTTTTCAGACATGGTTCCTGCGATTTTTCCTACAGCCTGCCCGACGGCCCCCGGTTTCGTGTGAATGTTTTTTCACAACGCGGCACCATAAGTATTGTAATGAGGAAGCTGGAAAGCACGGTTCCAACAATCGAGGAGCTGAATCTTCCCGAATGTTTCCGGAAAATGGCAGGGGAAAAGAACGGTATCATCCTGTTCACCGGCGCCACGGGTACTGGTAAGACAACATCCCTTGCAGCCATCCTTGACGCCATCAACGAAACTCAAAATCTGCATGTAGTAACCCTTGAGGATCCTATAGAATATGTTCATCCCCATAAAAAGGCCACCTTTAACCAGAGGGAGCTGGGGCAGGATTTTGACGCTTTTGCAAATGGCCTGAGGGCCGCCCTGCGCCAGGCCCCCAATGTCATACTCGTCGGTGAAATTCGAGACAGGGAAACCATGGAAATTGCCCTTAATGCCTCTGAAACTGGCCATCTTGTCCTGAGCACTCTCCATACCGTTAGCGCAGGCCATACAATAAACCGAATTATAGGTATGTTTTCCACCGAGGAGGAGCGCCAGGTGAGGTTCAGGCTTGCTGATGCCCTCAGATGGGCTGTGGGACAGCGTCTTCTGCCAAAGGAGGGCGGAGGACGTATTGCTATTTTTGAAATCATGCAGAACAATATCAGGGTCAAGGACTCAATTATCAACGGCGAAAGAGAAGGAAAGACATTTTATGAAATCATTGAAAGCGGGCAGGCCTTTGACATGCAGACCTTTGATCAGCACCTTACATGGCTGTACGGCCAGGGACAGATAAATGCGGACACCGCCCTTGCCTACGCAAGCAGCAAGTCAAGGGTCCGCCAGGGAATAGACAGGATAAAATCCCAGAGAGGAGAAAAGACGTCGGACATAGAAGGCCTCGTAATAGACAGGGACTATATCTGAGTTTGATGGCCGGGCGTGCCTTCAGGTTGAATATCCTGGTTGCATCGGCCTAAAAATACATTTTTTCAGGAGCTTATCGTGGAAATTTCATGTTCCGGATGTGGTAAATTATACAGAATTGACAAAAGCAAACTTCCGAAATCAGGCAAGGCGGTGATGAAGTGCCCCGGCTGCGGCTTCAGGATAGAAATAAATGCTGAACCGGAAGATGCCGACATACCCTCAACATTTGCGGACCTTCCTGAATCCACGCCGGAGGAACAACCGGAACAGCCGGAAGCTGGCGTCAAGCCTTCTCACGGCCTGGACGGGGACCTGGATGACGAGGAGGCGGGATATGAAAATTTTGAGCCTGGCGTCAAGACAGCCCTGGTTTACTGTCCTACCTACGATACAATGATAATGATTAAAAAGGGCATGCAACAGTTGGGCTATGAAATCAGACGCTGCTCAAGCGCAAAAGATGTGCGGGCACGTTTCAGGTATCATATATATGACCTGCTTATCCTCTATAACGCGGGGAGGGAACCGGACGGCCAGCTGACTGACATACTTAAATGGGTTAACAATACCAGTATGGATGTTCGCCGCAGGGTTCTTGTGCTTTATCTGTCCATAAACGCCAACCTTAATGATACAATGCGGGCATTTTCAATGGGGGTGGACGCAATGGTGAACTCGCTTGAGCTTGCCAACCTTCCTTCAATCCTTGAAAAAATTGAAAAGCGGAGAGAGTCAACATACAGGGTATTTAACGAGTGCCTCAAAAAGGTCAAGGAAGACGTCTTCTAACCACAGACAATTTACATGGAGCAGTTGAGGGGTTACTGTTATTGTCGTTCAGGTCAGTGTGGCGTCAGTCAGACATTAAATCATTGATGGACTCGCAAACGGCCGGAGCTGAACACGATTCATGCGCTACAGGGGTATCTTTTTAATATGATTCGGTTAAATACCGTTGGCATTAGTACCAAAACGATACCGTTTGCAAGAGCATCAATAATTTAGACAATTCAGGGGAGGGATTAAAATTGAGTGATTTTGAACAGCAGATACAGGCACTTACCAAGATCAGCGACAAGGTTGAACCGCCAGCAAGAGTGCGCAGGGAGGCCTTTTTGAAGGACTATGACTCTGTTTACGCCTACTCCATTCGAGATCCCGAAGGGTTCTGGGGGCAGATTGCCAATGAGCTGGAGTGGATTGAGCCGTGGACCAGGGTCAGACAGATTGATCTTCCGGATCATCGCTGGTTTGTTGATGGCAAAACAAACATAACCCTGAACTGCCTGGATCGTCATGCGGATTCCTGGCGGAGAAACAAGGTCGCGATAATATGGCTATCCGAAGAGGGGGAGGAACAGGTAGCCACCTACGGGCAGTTACGGGACAGGGTGAACCAGTTTGCCAATGCCCTGAAGGCAAGGGGAGTCAAAAAGGGACACAGGGTAGTTATATACATGCCCCTTACAATCGAAGGCGCAATCGCAATGCTTGCATGTGCGAGAATAGGCGCAATTCATTCAGTGGTATATGCCGGCATGGGGGCTGGAGCCCTTAAAACCCGCATTGAGGACTCCCGGGCATCAACGGTAATCTGCGCTGATGTCGGCTACAGGCGCGGAAAGGTCGTACGGCTCAAGGCGACTGTGGATGATGCACTGAAGGATATTGATTTTGTGGAAAATGTCATTGTGCTAAGACGCCAGGAACCTGTCATCGAACTGAATGATGGCGAAGACGATTTCTGGGAGGCCCTTAATGAACAGCCTCATGTATGCGAGGCCGAGATAATGGATTCCGAAGATCCCCTGTTTATTCTCTACACCTCGGGAACTACTGGCAAACCCAAGGGGGTCATGCATGTTCACGGCGGTTATATGGTCGGAACCTACTATCTTACCAAGGCCTTTTTTGATGTGAAAGACAGTGATGTTTACTGGTCCACTTCGGATATCGGGTGGATTGTGGGACATTCATACATTGTTTACGGACCGCTGTGCGCTGGCGCTACCGTGCTTATAAGAGAAGGGGCCCCGGACTATCCCCATCAGGGCGTCGTCTGGGAAAAGGTGCAAAAATACGGCGTTTCAGTCATGTTTACAGCCCCGACCGCCCTTCGTATGTTTATGCGTTTCGGAAAGGAGCATATTGAAAAGTATGACCGTTCCACCCTCAGGGTCCTTGCCTGTGCCGGTGAACCGCTCAATCCTGAGGCATGGAATTTTGCCCAGGAGGTAATTCTTGAGAATAATGGTCACTGCGTGGACAACTTCTGGCAGACTGAGGTCGCCTCGCCCATGCTGGGGACCTTCCCCGCAATGCCGACAAAGCCGGGACGCTGCGGCAAACCCATGCCGGGGGTAGTTGCGGATGTGGTTGACAGTAACGGCAAGCCGGTTGAAGCAGGAAAGGGCGGCAACCTGGTGATAAGACAGCCGCTTCCATATATGATGCGTACCATTTACGGCAACAGGGAAAAATATGAAGAGGTATGGAATATAATTCCAGGCTGTTACTTTACCGGCGATGTGGCTGTATGCGACGAGGACGGTTATTTTTCAGTGCTTGGCCGGTCTGATGACGTGCTGAACGTGGCAGGGCACAGAATTGGCACTGCGGATGTGGAAAACGCCCTTGTAAGCCATCCTTCAGTGGCCGAGGCCGCGGCAATTGGACTGCCCGATGAAATCAAGGGGGAGACAATAAAGGTATATGTGGTCCTGATAGCAGGGAAGGAGCCGTCTGACGGACTGAGAAAGGCCATAATCAGGCATGTAAGGCACGAACTTGGGCCAATAGCCACCCCGGGGCAGGTGGAATTCGTTGAAAAACTGCCCAAGACCAGAAGCGGCAAGATCATGAGAAGACTACTCAAGGCCCAGGAACTCGGCCTGGAGCTTGGGGACACCTCCACCCTGGAAGACTGAACTCATGAAGCATTTGCCAGCAGAGGCTTCCTTTTTTATCACTGTGGCAAGCTTAACGGTTTTCAAGTCGATTACGCGTGAAAACCCGGTCCAAGGGAGGCGATGTCTGTAAAATGGAAGGGGAGATGCAGGTAAAAAAGGCCGTGGTTCCGGTAGCCGGCCTTGGAACAAGATTTCTTCCGGCAACCAAGGTGATTCCCAAGGAAATGCTCACAGTTGTTGACCGGCCGACAATTCAGTACATCGTTGAAGAGGTTGTGGCTTCGGGAATCAAGGAGGTGGTGCTGGTCACCGCATCCGGGAAAAACGCCATTGAGGATCACTTTGACTACTCCTTTGAGCTTGAAAGTTTTCTTGCCCAGAAAGGCAAGCTTGATCTTCTGAAAGAGGTGCGTCATATTTCGCGCCTTATAGATGTTGTATCCGTACGCCAGAAAGAACCCCTGGGGCTTGGGCATGCTGTCAAGGTCACCCGCGAGGTGATAGGCAATCAACCGTTTGCGGTATCCCTTGGGGATGACCTGGTTGACGCCGCCACCCCATGCGTTTACCAGATGCTTCAGGTTTTTGACAGATACCAGGAATCCGTGGTGGCGGTCCAGGAAGTACCCCCGGACCAGGTTGACCGTTACGGCATAATCGAAGGGGAAGAGGTTGAAGATGGGGTGTTCAGGGTTCATCGCATGGTTGAGAAGCCTGCGGTGGGAACCACCAGATCCAATCTTGCCGTTATAGGCCGTTACATATTAAGGCCGGAAATTTTTGACTGCCTTGATCGTACCCTGCCTGGAGTGGGAGGTGAAATCCAGCTTACAGATGCAATGGATATACTGCGTAATGAAAGGGGGCTATATGCCTACAGGTTCAAGGGCAAGCGTTTTGATGCGGGTGACAAGCTTGGCTACCTGAAGGCCACGGTAAACTATGCGCTTTCACATTCAGAGCTTGGTGGAAGTTTTGCAGAGTATCTCAGAAAGATCGTTAGCTCTCTGGATTAGCTTGTTCAGGCCAAGCTCATGGCTTCCCGCGGTTTTTATTCACATGAACCTTTCCGCCAATACCGGTGAACAGAAATATTGAGGTTGCAGTGCCCCTGCCTATTCCAGGGGCGCTGACCTATTCCCTGCCTCCGGCTATCAAGCCGCCCGAACCGGGCACCCGGATTCTGGTGCCTGTGGGCAGGCGCAACATGGTTGGTATCTGCCTGGGCGAGAGCGGGCCCGGCGCGGATGAAAACTTCACCATTCGTTGCGCTAAAAGGGTCCTTGATCCAGCTCCGCTGCTTTCAAAAGAATCACTTGCTTTTCTGAAGTGGATTTCCGCCTACTATTTTTATCCGCTTGGACAGACATTTGCCGAAGCGCTTCCGCCTGGCTTTCTTTCTGCAAGAGACAGCGGGATAATAAGGATACTTTCAGGCAAGTCAGCCAGGGGGAGAAGCCGGTTCAAAACCCGCGGCTGGGATACTGAACAGGGCATGGTGCTGACCGACCAGCAACGGCAGGCCCTTGACAGGATAAAAGGATGCATTGAAAAAAAGGAATACTCCCCACTGCTGCTTCACGGTGTAACTGGGAGTGGAAAGACGGAAATATACCTCAGGGCGGCAGCCGCCTGCCTGGAATCAGGACGGAGTGTGCTGGTTATGGTGCCTGAGATTGCAATGACTGCCCAGATAACCGGCTGGTTCACCGCAAGATTTGGTGAGATGGTTGCGGTCCTTCACAGCGGCATGACTGACGCCCAACGGCGTGATCAGTGGTGGAATATCAGAAACGGCAAATGTCTTCTTGTTATTGGAACCAGGTCGGCGATTTTTGCACCAGTTGCCAACCCCGGCCTGATAATAGTTGATGAAGAGCACGACTCATCATACAAGCAGACTGAAAAGTTGCGTTATAACGCCCGCGACATGGCCTTGGTGCTTGGCAGGAATAGCGGTGCGACTGTTGTTCTCGGTTCAGCCACGCCGTCCGTCGCCAGTTACTGGAATGCGCTTGGCGGTAAATACAGCCTGATTACCCTTGACCGGCGCGTGGCCGGACGGAAACTCCCGGACATTACAGTGGTTGACAGACGATGCGGAAAGGCAGGATCAGACAGGACCAGATCAAAAAAATGCAATAGGGGGAGGTGGCTTACTGACGAACTTGAACAGGCAATAAGGCAGACCCTCCAGCGCAGGGAACAGGTATTGCTCTTCCTGAACCGAAGGGGATTCGCCACATATGTTTTCTGTCCTGACTGCGGCTATGTGTTCCGGTGTGACAACTGCGATGTAACCATGACGTGGCACAGGAGTATTTCTCCCAGGGGAGGGGCCGGGAAATCCGGGGCCGATCCGGCGGGAATCCTGCGGTGCCATTACTGTGCAGCTGAAAAAAAGGCTCTCCCTGTCTGTCCGCAGTGTAATGGACATGCGGTAAAGGCCCTTGGATTTGGCACTGAAAAAATTGAAAAGGAGTTGAGGGAAAAATTTCCAGGCATAATTACCGCGAGGATTGACAGGGACACCATATCTTCCGCAACGCGCCTGGAAAAAATAGTCAGGGGGTTCAGACAGGGCGATATTGACCTTGTTATCGGAACCCAGATGATTACCAAAGGGCATGATTTCCCCGGTCTTACACTGGTTGGAATCATATGGGCGGATATGAGCCTGAATGTGCCTGAATTCAACGCCGCCGAAAAGACCTTCCAGTTGATAACCCAGGTAGCCGGAAGGGCAGGGCGGGGGAAGATCCCGGGAAGGGTGATAGTGCAGACCTGGATGGCGGACCATTACGCACTTCAGGCTGCATTCAGACAGGATTACCGGATGTTTTACCGGCACGAGGAGGCATTGCGAAAACAGTTGATGTATTCTCCGTTTTCGCGGATGATCAACCTGAAACTTTCAGGAACACGAAAAGACCAGGTCATGAAAGCTGGCCGAAGGATTGCTGATTTTGCAATTGGCATGCAGGCAACTAATAAAAAGGGTCTTGGGGAGGGAGTTGACATACTTGGGCCCGCACCATCGCCAAGGGCCAGGATAAAGAACAGATACAGGTGCCAGGTTCTTCTCAAGAGTCAAAATATTTCAGTGCTTAGGGCCCTGTGCAGGGCTGTTATTGACAAGGCCGGCGAACTTGTTCCATCATCGGTCAGGCTAGAAACAGATGTTGACCCTGAAAGCATGACATAATTCGGGTTGAGCGATGGCAGGCATATCTGCGCAAGAGGGCTTCCTGTTTTGACACGCTGAACCCCGGACAACATTGTCAACGGCAGCGAACAATGCATACTCAAAAGGGAAAGATGGAAACCAGGGAACAAAACAGTAAAACAACAGCAGACAATCGCGGCAAACGGCGCGTTGCCAGGCGTAAACAGCGCAGCTTCAGATGTCATGCCTGCAAGCGGGAACTCCCGTTTTGCTGGAACTGCCCATGCGGCTTTCAGATATGTGATGAGTGCATGAAGGAAAATGCCTGGGGACTTACAAACGGCCCCACATGGGTATGTCCTGATTGCGGCCGGGTAAGGATGTTCTGAAACATGTCCTATATAATACTCAGCCTGGCATACTTGAGATGAAGAGTCTTTAACCCGCCAACATCAAAGAGGACCTTTACTTTTTCATCCTGGAGTTTTTCAACTATCCGGCCACGGCCAAAGGCTGAATGCCTCACTCGTGTGCCAGGGGTGAACGGGTCTCCAGGGTCATGTGGGTCCGCAGGCGCATCAGGTTTGTCAAGGGGTGCTGAAGCATCAACCGGGGGCGCGCCATCTCCTTCACAAGCCCGGCCCTTGCTGCCATTTCTTCCGGACTGTTCAACCCGGTCCCATAACTGCACAAGAGAGGACGGAATGGATTCGAGAAACCGGCATGGCCTGGCAGGCATCATGCCTCCGCCTGATACATTTATAAATGCTGGACAGCAGAAAAACAGCAGGTCCTTGGCCCTGGTTGCGGCAACGTATAGCAGGCGCCTCTCTTCTTCAAGCTCGTTTACATCATTTGTTGAGGCAGGGGAGGGGAAACGGCCTTCGGCCATTGAGATTATAAAAACGGCCTTCCACTCCAGGCCCTTTGCCGAATGTATGGTTGACAGAATTACCCTTTCTTCAGAGTCATGGTTTCTGGGCGTTGGGTCCGGAGGATCCAGGGCCAGCTCAGCCAGCATGTCGTTCACATCGGAATATTTCCGAGCCAGGCTTATCAGCTGTGAGATGTCAAGGTTTCTCCTTGGATAATCATCAAGATATTTTTTCTGCAGGACAGGTGTGTACCACTTTGCAGCATGCTCCAGAAGCCCGGAAACGGCATTTTCCCTGGACATCTCCCTTAGCTGGCTTATGAGCTTCCCAAGTTTGCGCACATCGTTTCCCCATGACGCCCTTGTCTCAAATTCCGCCAGGGTTTCGATAGGTTTTTCGCTTCTGACCATCCGGGCAAAAATTTTGTCAGCAGTCTTTGCTCCTATCCGGTCAATCAGTACAAGAACCCTGACCAGGCTCAACCTGTCCAGGGGATTAACGGAAAGGCGAAGCAGGGAAAGAAGATCCTTTATGTGGGCGGATTCCACCAGCTTGAGCCCCCCGCGTTTTTCAAATTTGATGCCCCTTGCATTCAGTTCGGTTTCAACGGCAAAAGAGTGGAACCCGGCCCTGAACAGTACGGCTATTTCCCGGGGCGAAACGCCCTTGTCAATAAGTTCCCATATCATTCCAGCTACATAACGTCCCTGGTCATTTTCATCTCTTGCCTTGTAGAGGACAGGGGGGCTTCCGCCGCTTCGGAAGGCCGTAAGTTTTTTGGCAAACTGATTATCACCCGAGGCCATGATGGCGTTGGCGCAGTCAAGATTTGGCTGGGTGGTCCTGTAGTTTTTTTCAAGTTTTATTATGGTGGTTCCATGAAAAAGCGAAGGAAACTGCCGTATATTATCTATTGTGGCGCCCCTGAATGAGTATATGGACTGGGCGTCGTCCCCTACAACCATGACATTGTCGTGGCCTGTCGCCATAAGGCGGACTATCTCCGCCTGTGCCGGATTTGTGTCCTGGTACTCATCAACCATGATGAACTGGTAACGCTGGCCCATGACGGTCCGCACTTCATGATTGTCAACAAGGATATCACGCCACAGAAGCAAAAGATCATCATAGTCCATCAGGGCATGTTTTTTTTTATATGCCTGGTAGGCCTCGGCTATCATACCTATTCCCTGGGCCTCGGGCATGAGATGTGAATAGTACCTGCGTATGGTATCGTCGATGCTCCTCATTCCATTTCGGGCCTTGCTTATCAGGGACATGACCGTTGTCTTTTTGGGAAACCGCCCGCTCCTGCCCGAAACCCCTGATTCTGAAATCAGGAGGCCTATGAGATCGCGGGAATCAGCCGAGTCCATGATGGTGAAATCATGTGGGTAGCCGGCAAGATGGGCATGGGAACGGAGCATGCGGTGAGCAAATGCGTGAAATGTGCCGCCGTCAACCTGGCTGCACTCCATTCCAGTGATCCTTGCCGCACGCTGAAGCATGTTGGCGGCAGCCTTTCTTGTAAAGGTCAGGAGCAGTATTGATTCGGGCGGAATGCCCTGCAGGATAAGCATGGCGACTCGGTAAACAAGAGTCCTTGTCTTGCCGCTACCCGCACCGGCAATAACCAGCAGCGGACCGTCAAGAAATTTTGCAGCCCGATACTGCTGTTCGTTAAGGGATTTTTCAAAGTCAGGCAGGGTTGTGGAAGAGTTCATTGGTTAAAAAATATATGGATATTGAATACAGGAATCTTGAAATTTCAAATATCATTAAAAAAGGGAAGGGCATGGGCCCGGCACGTCAGCTGCCCTGGTCCTTTGTGCCGTCTGATGTGGAATGGCCGTCCCTTATCTCTCTTTGAAGCGGCAGTATAAAGTAGAAATTATTACCCATATCAACCGGTTCATATCCAGCGACTCCGCCGTGAACTTCTATCACCTTTTTGACAAAATGCAGACCGTGCCCCGTTCCCGGTTTGCTGTCCGCCGTCTCCATTGCCCTGTATCCCTCTTCAAATATCAGTTTGGCCTCCTCGGGGGGAATATGTCTGCCAGTGGAGAATACGTTAAATTTGATGCCGTCCGAACCGTCCGGGAAATAGCCGGGAATAATCTCCTCTCCAAAGGCTACAAGTTTTACCTCATTACCGTTTTCATCATGCACTGCCGTACAGTATTTTTCCACATTTGAAAAAAAATTGGCGTAAACCTGGGATATAAGGCCGACATCCACCGCCAGGGGAATATTTTCATCAGGAACGCCACCGAGCCGGCTGTCAATGCTGATTCCAGCACGTTCAAACCTGTGTTTGTACCGTTCGAGCTGGGGTTCGATAATCTCTTTGACGAATCTGCACATGCGTTTCCGTATTACAAGCTCTCCCCTTTCAAAATGTTCCCGCCTCATAAGGCTTTCAAGAAACAGGCTGGTATTCTGAAAATGTTTTTCCAGGTCCGAATATATCTCCCGGAGCCCTGTTGCAAACTGCCCTATCTCATTATGAAGTTCGGCAATACGGCCGGAGTCCTCACACCCGCTTCTGATACACTTCCCAATATGCGGTTCATGCCTGGCTAAAAGCTCTTCAAGGGAACTGATCTTTTTTTTGATGCCGTTGAGAAAGACCTTGTACTTCATATTGGGCACGATAATGTTGTGCTCAATATCAGCCGCAAGATTGTTGATGAACTTTATGTGTTCAATATTCTGAATGTATATCAGCTTGTAGTGCAGATTGTATCCTATGCGGTTGGCATATTTTTCAAAGAAAAGGTCATCGTTATCTTCAAAATGCATGCGCGGGAATACCTCGAAAACTCCGATGACATCTTCCTGCTGCCCCAGCGCATGGCGGTGAAACAGGC
>JALVQQ010000233.1 GCA_027025395.1 Deltaproteobacteria bacterium
ATATGAGGTCCTAAAGCTGCTGAAGCGATATAAAAAAGGATGCAGCATTGACAATTTTTCCCGAATACAAACGGCCATCATCTAAACCCATGCATTCGGGACGACTTTTTCAGGAAACCCTATTTATTTTATCCCTTTACCAATATAAACGCTTTGAAAAAAGAATTTATAAATTGGCTTGTATTCGGATACTAAACTTTTTACATAAGATTCAGTGTCTCTTGTAATTTCAGCATCTGCAAAATAATTTATCATTTTGGTAACTACATCATTCTTTGGCCGGTACCAATCTAATAGCCCTATTCTTCCACCACGTTTTAATAAAGTGACACTGTTTTTCATTATTTGCTTCCATTCATGAATTACTGAAAATGCGAGTTCACCAAGTACAACATCAAACTGGCTATCAATGCCTTTTTTGTTAAAATATTCTTTCGATAGTTCTTTCGCATCCATTTGTAAAAGGTGAATGTTTTTCCATTGGTTTTGGCGTACTTTTTTTCTTGCTTGTTCTAACATACCTTGAGATGAATCAACCGCAATATCTCACCTGTGCCTCGCAATTTATCTTGAATCAACGTGAAACTCTGCCCTGTACCGCAAGCAACGATAAGTATTCTGTCATTTTCGTTGATGTTTAGAGAATCCGTTAGTTTTATTCGAGCACTACGATAAAATAAGGAAGTAAAAAAATCATAAAAATAAGATATTTTATCATACCATTTCATATTTATATTATCATACATAACTGCGGAATCTGTGGCCGATTGTGAACTTACTGTTAATGTTAATGGCTATCCCCAAAAGCTGGCCATCGAGGTCATCAACATAGGGGCGTAATAAAGCGCTTACTTTTTTATTTGCCGAATCGCACAGATTAGGTATAGGATTTTTTCCAAAAACCATATAGTTCTCCAGTCGAAGCTTTGGCCGCAGGTGGATCATTTTAAATTGCAATTAACAGTCATTAATACCATCAACTCCACTGGGCATCTTTACATGAGCATGTTCCATTCTTCCTGACAGTGATGGGATTGTTCTTCCATGTCGATTACCTTTTTCTGGACCACAAAGCGGAGCGGACACTTTTCTTCCTCGATTTTTTCATGAATTTTGGGCCAGATATTTTCAATCGCCTTGAAAACCGTTGGAAATATGTTTTCATGCCCTATCTTCCCGTACAGGGATGAACGTTCTAGAACTTCCAAGATCTGCTCCTTGAGACCACTGAAATAGATTCGGTAACCTGCCGCCCTCAGCCTCTCTACAATGAGCTCCAGGGCCTCTTCTCCTGATGCGTCTATGATGTTTATGCCATTACATTTGAAAATTATGGCCTTGAGCTCCGGCATCTCCCTTGCGATTTTCAGTATTTCGTCTTCCAGGTATCCTATATTTGCGAAAAAAAATGGTCCGTCGAACCGGATGATTGCCAGGTGCCTGCATGTGTCCAGGTTGAATTTTCGGGCATTTCTAAAGTGACCATCCTTCCACAACGACAAGACCGCAATGGATGGACGCATGAGTCTGTAAAAGAATACGCCCAGGCTCAGCATCACCCCCAGCATGACGCCCTTGTCCAGGTGGGGAGCAAAGGCAAGGGTGGTAATAAAGGTAATGATGCAGATTATTCCGTCTGATGTGGATACCTTGAATATATGTTTTACCCCCTTAATATTTATGAGGCCCAGAACCGCCATCATTATCACTGCTGCCAGAACGCTTTGAGGCAGGTAATACAGAAGCGGCGTGAGAAAAAGCATAACCAGGACCACCACCACAGAGGCAAATATGTTTGACAGGCCGGTTTTGGCGCCTGCTTGAAAATTGACCGCGGAGCGGGAGAAGGATCCGGATACAGCGTAACTTCTGAAAAATGAGCCTATCATGTTGGCCAGCCCCTGGCCTACCAGTTCCCGGTTGGGATCTATTTTCTGGCCAGATTTCGCCGCCATGACCTTGGCGATGGATATTGCCTCCATGAAGCCGACAAGTGAGATAATAAAGGCATGAAACAGAAGTTTTCTTGCGACATCCAGGTCCAGGGCTGGCATGGAAAAATCAGGCAGGCCCCTTGGAACGTGTCCCAGAACAGCGCCTCCGGCAGAAAGGGCCAGGCTGTCCATGCATAGGCGCGTGTTTCCGGCCTTTATTCTCCAGACACGCCGGTCTGTCTGGCCCTCGTAAGGAACCGTGCGCCTCTGCTGGTAGCGGATGGAGCCGTCTTTTTCCTTCACTTCAACGAACTTGTAATCCATGAGCTTGGCCTGCAGCCGTGCCAGCCTTTTTTTTGCATCTGTCATGAATTCTTCCATGACCCCTGCCATGAGATGGAGTGATAGTATCTTGCTGGTGCTGATAGCCGGGATGCATACCTGGGACTCTCCGGGTCTTTCCTGGCTTCCCTCCACAAGATATAAAGGGGTGAGTGCTCTGCTGGGATGGCATCTGCCGCAAGGACGGCTTTCTTCACTTCTGATTTTTTGTATCCTCTGTTTCAGAACAGATCGGGTCTGATTAAAGGTTTCGATAGTGGAAAGCTGGCTGTTGAATTCTCTTATCAACCCTGGAAGTTCAGGGCAGACGATCTGTTCGACGCTGACAATCCTGTCCTGGCCGTAGTTGCATTTCCAGGAAATTGTAGTGGTTATGGCCACTGTAATAAGCACGTATGGCAGCCTGGGATTGAGCCGCCTGAGAAACAGCATTCCTCCCAGCGCCCCGGCTCCCAGGGCAATTGTGGGCCAATATACATAATCAAGAGCGTGCCTGATAGTTCGAAAAACCATTTCAAAATGGTGTGGGGCCTTGACTGTTGCAACCCCCAGGAATTTTCCAAGCTGGCTCGTGGCGATTACTATTGCCGCGGCATTGGTGAAACCCACGAGCACGGGATGCGAAAGGAGATTGACTATCACTCCAAGATGCAGAAGCCCGAGGCAGAACTGAACGATTCCAACCAGGAGGGCGAGCAGTATGGCATATTCGACATAGCCCTGACTTCCAGATACGGCCAATGGTTCCAGTGCTGCAGAGGTCATCAGGGAAACCACTGCGACAGGGCCGGTGGCAAGCTGCCTGCTGGAACCAAGGAGGGCTGCGACCATTGGTGGCAAAAAGGATGCGTACAGCCCGTAATGGGGTGGAAGGCCGGCGAGCTGGGCATAGGCCATGGACTGGGGTATCAGGACAAGGGCCACAGTGAGGCCGCTTACAAGATCGCTGCGCAGGTCGGCGATTCCGTAGTTTTCAAACCATTTAAAAAAGGGCGGGAATCGGATTCTCACTTTATAGTCTCCCTGGTCCGGAAGCGAACAGATGCCGCAATGCCACATGGGGTTGCCGGCTCGTTTTCAGGTTCCTGAATCTAGGGTGATATGTATTCCTGGATGATCACGGGTTATCTGTTGCGGAATTATGGACGCTGCGATCTGCCAGTGAGTGAACCGCCGAGAAAGCTCGGGGACGGTCAGCCGGAATGACCGGAATATTCAATGTTTTCCCGGCAATCAGTACTAAGGGAAATGCTCTTCTGCCAACTTGACCTGTGAAACTGAAATATTTCCTTGCTTCAGATGTCTGCCAAAAACAGTTTACGTCCGCCGTATCCTGTCTGTCAAGACACGGGCTCGGGACCAGGGATGGGCCGGAAGCGGCGCTGAGGAACAGATGCGCAATCCTTGCCCTGTACGTCCATAGGAGGATATGTTAGTTTACATCAGATTTACAGTGTTTTTCACGCCATTTTTCATGACAGGTGCCGCCGTGCCTGGCGGCCTGGCGGCGAAGTGCAGCCAGGCTTCAAGGTTGATTTTATGAGAGCAGCACCCTGTCACCTATCTTGACAGTTAATGACATGACGGAAAAAACCACATTTATTCATCCAACTGCAATAGTCTCACCCGAAGCCGAACTGGGAGACGGTGTCAGAATCGGCGCCTACTCGATTATCGGGCCGAATGTCAATATCCGTGACCGCTGCACCATAGGCCCACATGTGGTCATTGAGGGCCATACCTATATAGAAGAAGATGCACGGATCTTCCAGTTTGCATCAATAGGGGCTGCTCCGCAGGATCTGAAATATACGGGCGAGCCCACCGGCCTTGAGATCGGGGCTGGCACAATAATCCGTGAATCTGTAACCATACACAGGGGTACTGAAGAAGGCCGGGGTGTGACCAGCATCGGCAAGCTCTGCATGTTGATGGCCTACAGCCATGTTGCCCATGACTGCAAGCTGAGTGACAATGTCATACTGGCCAACAGCGTTGCCATGGGGGGGCACGTCACCATAGGGAAACACGCGACCATTGGCGGCCTGTGCGCAATTCATCAGTTCTGCACCATAGGAGAGTACGCCTTTATGGGGGGCATGTCGGGCACCAACAAGGACATACCCCCCTACACCATGTACTGGGGCCAGAGAGAGAATCTTTCTGGCCTGAACACCATCGGGCTCAGGCGACACGGCTTTTCTCCCAGGACGATAAAGGCCCTGCGGGACGCATACCGCATAATATTCACCCAGGCCGACACGATAACAGAGGGGGTCAGGCTGGCGGAAGCCAGGTATCCCGACGTGCCGGAGGTAAGGAGATTCACGGAGTTTATAAAAACCTCCAAGCGGGGAATACCATCGGCAGGGAAAAGGCCGGGGTAATGGCGGCGCGCAGTATCGGTATCGTGGCCGGCGGCGGGCAATTCCCCATCCTTGCCGCAAGGGCTGCAAAAAAACAGGGCCTCAGCGTATTTGCCGTGGCTCACCGTGATGAAACAGATCCAGCCATTGCAACAGAGGTTCATGCCCTGAAATGGGTTCACCTGGGGCAGCTGGGCAAGCTCATCGGTTTTTTCAGAAAGAATAACGTCTCCCAGGTAATGTTCGCCGGCACAATAACAAAAAAACGCATTTTCAGGGATGTCCGGCCTGATATCAGGGGAATGGTGGCCTGGAGACGTATAAAGGCCAGGCTCGATGACGGCATCTTGCGGGCAGTGGCGGATGAACTTGCGCGAGACGGCATAACGGTCGTGCCGTCCACCTTGTTCCTGCAGGACCTTGTTACCCCTCCTGGGATTCTTACCCGCACAACCCCTGACGATGCCCAGCAGCAGGACATCGAGTTCGGCCTGGGGCTGGCCAGGGAAATCGGCAGGCTTGATATAGGCCAGTGTGTCGTGGTCAAGGACAGGGCGGTAATCGCGGTTGAGGCAATAGAGGGAACGGACAGGACCATCCTGAGGGGAGGCGAGCTTGGAGGGCCTGGCACGGTTGTGGTGAAGATTTGCAAGCCAGGGCAGGATACCAGGTTTGATCTTCCAGCCACCGGCCTTGGTACCATCGAGACCATGATAGAGGCAGGAGCGTCCTGCTTGGCGCTGGAGGCAGGCAGATCCCTGCTATTTGACAGGGAAAAGGCGCTTGAGCTTGCTGACCGCCACAAGATAGCGGTTATAGGCCTGGAGCAGCCTGACTGATATTGGCAAAACCGGATCGGAAGAGAAGTGAAAGAGAAAATCATTAAAACCGCTGTCATAGGCGTAGGCTACCTTGGAAAGTTTCATGCCAGGAAATACGCGGCAATGGAGGGGGTGGAGCTTGTGGGCGTGGTTGACACCTCCAGGGAGAACGCTGAACGGGTGGCAAGGGAAACAGGCACGGAATGGTTTTCAGACATCTCAGGTCTGACTGGCCGGATTGATGCCGCCTCGGTTGTTGTGCCCACAACGCTCCACCATGAGATCGCCTCACGCCTTATGGAATCGGGCATCCATATAATGCTGGAAAAGCCCGTTACCACCACTGTTGAAGAGGCGGACCAACTCATCGCGCTTGCCGAAAGACGCGGCCTGGTATTTCAGGTGGGACACCTCGAGCAGTTCAATCCTGCGGTAATCACCCTGAGAAAGGAGGTCAGGACCCCGCTATTCATAGAGGCCCACAGGCTGAGTTCGTTCAAGCCGCGCTCAATAGATGTGGATGTGGTGCTTGACCTTATGATTCATGACATTGAAATTGTTATCAGCATGGTCCGCTCCCCGGTAAAGGAGATAAGGGCATCAGGCATGCCCGTGCTTACTCCCAACATTGACATAGCAAACGTGCGCCTTATTTTCGAAAACGGTTGCACAGCCAATCTGACGGCAAGCCGCATCTCCCTCAAGAGCATGAGACGCATCAGGGTTTTCCAGCCGGGCTCGTACATATCCGCTGACTGTAATGATCAGAGCAACCTCATGGTCAGAGGTGATTTCACCACCCCGGAAGCTTCCATGTCCATTGTCCCTGAAATCATAACCCATGAAAAAAGGGACATTCTAAATGATGAACTGGAGGATTTCATCGCTGCCATCCGGACGGGAAAACGCCCAAGGGTTTCCGGCAGGGAGGCCAGGAACGCCCTTGCCCTTGCCCTTGAAATAAACCAGGCAATTGCCCAAGGGCTGTCGTCCGCCAGTATCCTGAAGCCGCAGGACCGCCAGTCCAGACCCGAAAGCCTGCCAGGTTCTCCATATTCATAGGCCGTTTTTACACATTTCAGTCCTTGGTCCGTTTGATGACACCATCACTTGATAAGGAAACAGGCATGATCGCCCAGGGCGGCATGGGGCATGAAACAGCCGCTTCGGGCAAGGAGATTTTTATAATCGCTGGAGAGGCTTCCGGCGACATGCACGCAGCCGGCCTTTGCCGGGAGATAGCAAAAAAACGTCCTGACATCCATATTTCCGGCGTCGGAGGCCCTGCCATGGAAGCCTCCGGTGTAAAACTCCTCTTTTCAAGCTCAAGTCTCGCGGTGGTGGGTGTATTTGAGGTGCTCCGGCACGCCGCGCCCATAATGCGGGCATTCCGTTCAGTTATAAAATGGCTCAAAAAACAGCGTCCTGCCCTGCTGATTCTGGTGGACTATCCTGACTTCAATCTGCTGGTGGCCTCAAGGGCGAAACGCATGGGAATTCCCGTATTCTATTACATCAGTCCCCAGCTCTGGGCCTGGCGCGAAGGGCGGGTAAGAAAAATCAGGGCATTGGTGGACAGGATGGCGGTTATCCTTCCTTTTGAAAAGGAATTTTACAAAAAGCACGGGATGGACGTGGCCTATGTGGGGCATCCTCTGCTTGACTCGGTCAGGCCCCCGGAAAGCAGGAGCGAATTCCTGGATATGGCGGGTATCCCCGCTGAGAGCCGCCTGGTGGGCCTCCTTCCAGGAAGCAGGAGGGGAGAGATTGAGCGGTTTGCAGGGGTCATGTTTGAAGCGGCGCGCAGGGTCAAGGAGCGGATTCCAGATACATGCTTTGTAATACCAGTGGCTCCCGGCATCGGGTCCGAAACCCGCGGGCTTATTGAAAAGGCGCTTGTTGACAGGATACCCGAAAAGTGGCGTCCAGCCTTCAGGCTGGTCCATAACCGCACCCATGAGGCCATTGCGGCCTCTGAAATCATCCTTGCGGCATCAGGCACGGTTACCCTTGAGGCCGGCATAATCGGTACTCCCATGGTGGTTATCTACAGCGTAAGCCCGCTTACATACCACCTTGGAAGGCATCTGATAAAGGTGAAATACTGCTCCCTGGTGAACCTTGTCGCCGGCCGGGAAATTGTGCCTGAGATACTGCAGAATGAAATAACCCCGGAAAGACTTGCTGACGAGCTTGTTTCCAGGCTTGAGGACCCGGCAACCCTTGAGGAGACCAGGAAGGCCCTTGGTCAGCTGATTCCGCTGCTGGGCGGTGGAGGCGCATCTGAACGAGCGGCTTCCGAAGCGCTTTTGCTGCTTGAGGAACAAGAAAGCAGATAATGCCGGCGGCCGCATCGGGCCTGCATGTTCAGGCGTGGCGGCTGTGGTGGTCATCAAACATGATGCCTTGCAGGGAAATTGCCGCATGGAATTATCCATTTCGGATGGATACGTACTGTCCCGCCATCAACAGCAAGGCCCTTGTTTTGGCCACGAACATCCATCTCATGCTGCCGACTGTGGCGTCAAGGAAATATCCGGAAACAGCATAGGAGACAAGGGTGGCCCAGGCCGCTCCCGCGCCTCCATATGACGGGATCAGGAATAAATTCGCTGCAATATTCAACACGCTTCCGGCAAAAGTACACCAGAACGCCAGGACGGTACGGTTTTCCACCAGTAACCATTTGCCCCTGACAACTCCAAAGCAAACAAAAATCAAGGCGACTATGTGTATGCGCAGTATCGCGGCCGCGCCCGAATAGTGCGCGCCAAACGCCAGTGATACGATTTCGTCGCCAAACAGGAAGACAACCGCAATGACCATGTAGGAGAAGGCTGTCAGCAGGACCAAAAGCCTCTGTATTCTCGACCTGCATTCATGGTCACCTCTTTTTTGGGCCGATACAATGGCGGGAAACAGCGACTGGGTGAGCAAAACAGGGAAAAAATACCACATCTCGCTTATCTTGACTGCGGCTGCATATATGCCGACCCCCGAGGGACCGGTCATGTACCGCAACATAACCTGATCTATCTTCATATATATGATGACCGCAAATGACGACAGGACAAGGGGCCACGAATCGGAAAGCATTTCAAAAGCCAGGGTCGCCCTGAAGGAAAGACGGCCAAAAACCCGGCTGAACATCCTGTGTATCAAACCAAGAGAAAGGAACCTTGCAAGTTTGTATATGGTGTCCGCAATGGCAAACCATACAACACTTGCGGATACAAAAATCAAATATATCTTCATGCATGACGATACCGTACAGGCGATTACTGATGCCACGCAAGAATACTTCATCTTCACATTGGCCTGGTTGTACAGGTCAAACACGCCTATCGCATCAAAAACGATCCCAGCGGAGATCCAGCAGACAAGTGCCAGCTCGTATCCGGAATTGCAAGGGGGCATGAGCCACGCAAAGGAGCATGCGGCAATCACGGCCAGCAGGGCCCCCGCGGCCCTCAGCCAGAAGGCGGTTCCAAGGACAATATCCTGTTCCTCCGGACGCCGGACCAGCTCCCTGACAACGATTCCGTCAAGGCCAAGATGTGTCAGGGGCAGGAAGAGGACCACAAAACTGGCTGCGAAATTCAGTGATCCGAATCGTTCTGGCCCGAGGTAGCGGGCCACGCAGATCCCCACCGCGATTCCCGCTGTAAGGGAAAAAAATCTCTCGGCCATGCTCCACGAGGTATTGGCGAAGTAACGCTTGAAGCCCTGGGAGAAGCGCATCATCCCTGCGTAGTCCTTGAAAATGTTATTTGCCAGGAATTGCACTGCCTGATTGCAGTATCGGCAATGCGTGACAGGCGTCCCGCAATGGTTGATTTCCCTGTCCCTTCCGCATCAATTATTGCCATGGTGGTTTCAGGTGGAATGGTATTGCACATGCCTGCCAGCGCCCGGAACGCCGCCACTGGATTCTCCGTCCCGCGGGCCAGACGCTGAAGGCGTATCAGGCCTTTCTTGCCGGCAGGTTCAGGCGTTATGACTGTAATGTGCATTGGTCAAAAGTGTGTTCAGGTAACAGTTGGCTCCAACATCATGGCCGCGCAGGTTGCCCCTTCAGGCATGGGATTTGATCCTGCGCGTCCGGCACATTTCTCTTTGATTGTGGGAGATAAGCTACCGGCTTGCAAGTTCCGGGAAAAGAAAAAGCAGCAGCACTGTAAAGGCAAAGGCCGCAAGGAAATAGGTGACCCCCCTGAACACGGTGGTAAGAGGGATATCCTTTGCAATCCCGGCAACAATATAAGTGTTGATGCCCACAGGCGGGGTAATGGCGCCAAGGGTTGTAATAATGGTTATCAACACCGAAAACCACAGGGGATCATAACCAAGGCGGCGGGCAACCGGGAAAAAGATCGGGATGGTGATCATGAGCAGGCCAAGTGCATCCATTATTGCTCCTCCGGCCACATAAATTCCGAGCATTGTAACCAGAATGGCCCACGAGGGCACGGGGAGCGCCGATGCCCAGTCGGCAGCCTGGTAGGGAAGGCGTGTCACCGTAAGGAATTTTCCAAATATAACCGCTCCCGCCACTATCATCAGTATCATCGAAGACGTCCTCACGCTGTCATCAAGTGCTGATACAAGGCGTTGCCATGTGAGTGTTTTGCCGCACAGGGCAATTGCAATTGCAAAAAACGCTCCCGCCGCCCCTGCCTCGGTGGGGGTGAACCATCCCTTGTAAAGCCCGGTCATCACCAGAAGGAAGAGCACGACCATTTCAATTGAGCCGGGCAGGGCTGCGATTTTTTCGCGCATAGTGGTGCGTTCTCCCCGGGGACCCATCCGGGGCCTGGCAAGGCACATTATCCATATAACAGACAGGAATGAGACTGTAAGAAGCAGGCCGGGCCAGAGGGCGGCAAAGAAGAGATCGGCGATTGATAAGCCTGTTGAGAGTCCTATGATGATGAGCACCACGCTGGGAGGGATGACAACTCCAAGGGTTGCCCCTGCTGCAACAGAGCCGGTGCTCAGTTCATCATCATAACCAAGCTTTTTCATCTCCGGCAGCGCCACTGAACTCATGGTGGCGGCGGTAGCGGCATTTGAGCCGCAAATTGCCGCGAACCCGGCACATGCAAGCACGGTAGCCATTGCAATCCCGCCCCGGATACTTCCTGTCCAGACGTACGCAGTGTGATACAGGCGCCTGCTTACGCCGGTATGGAAACATATATTGCCCATAAGAATAAAAAGCGGGATTACGGCAAGCCCGTAGGACGAAAAGGTATGCCATATCGAGGATGCCATTGTGCCGAGCGCGGCCTTCGGGTTCACCACCACCGCAAAGCCTATGTATCCGGTAAGGGCCATGGCAAAACCCACCGGAATGCGGAAGAGGAATATCATGGCAAGCAGCAGACCGATTCCTGCG
>JALVQQ010000234.1 GCA_027025395.1 Deltaproteobacteria bacterium
AAATTCTTATTTTCCCTTGTGAGAAATATCCGCACCCATGAATCCCGGCCTTTAATGAAAGCGGCCGGTATTCAAATTCCCAGGAAAATACAAGAAAAATATAAGAAATATAAGACAAGAGGTGAATTGAAACATGGCAGCAAGAAAGGAAACGTGCGAATTCAAAACAGAGATCAAGCAGTTGATGGATATTATCATCAACTCTCTCTATTCAAGCCGGGAGGTCTTTCTCAGGGAACTTATTTCAAATGCCTCTGATGCCCTTGACAAACTGCGTTTCAAGGCCCAGACAGACCCTTCAATCATGGGCCAGGATACGGATCTCAAGATAAGGCTCATTCCGGACAAGGAAAACCGTACCCTTACTGTTTCGGATAATGGTATTGGCATGACCTGGGATGAGGTGGTTGAGAATATAGGCACAATAGCCAAGAGCGGGACCAGCGCCTTTCTGAAGGCCGTGGAGCAGGCCAGGAAACAGGATACTATTCTGTCCCCAGAGCTCATAGGGCAGTTTGGCGTCGGTTTTTACAGCGCATTCATCGTGGCGGACAGGGTAACCCTCATCACCAGGGCCGCTGGCTCCGATACCGCGGTCAAGTGGGAATCGGATGGCCAGGGTGGTTATACCATTGAGGAGACCGAAAAGGAGGGCCGAGGTACTGACGTGATCCTCCACCTGCGTGAAACAGGGGAGGATGAGGAAGATTTTACTGATCAGTGGGTCCTCAGGGATGTTGTAAAGCGTCATTCAGATTTTGTTGCATATCCCATTGTAATGGATATGGAGGTTGAAGAGCCCATCCCGGAGAAAGAGAGGGTCCTTGACAAGGACGGCAAGCCGGTTGGCCCCACCACAAGGAAGGTGGTTAAGGAAGAAACCCTCAATTCCATGAAGGCAATATGGACCAGGGACCCCAGGGAAGTAACCGAGGAGGAGTACAAGGAGTTCTATACCCATATTAGCCGTGACTGGAATGAACCCCTGGTATGGCTGCACAAGAAGTTCGAGGGTGTTACGGAATACAGCGTGCTGCTCTATATCCCATCGGTAGCCCCCTTTGATCTTTTCAACCCGGAGGGACGGTTTGGCATAAACCTGTACTGCCGAAAGGTATTCATTATGGATGACTGCCGTGAGCTGATTCCCGAATACCTCCGCTTTGTAAAGGGTGTCATTGATGCCCCGGACATAAACCTGAATGTAAGCCGCGAGATTTTGCAGCAGGACAGGCTTGTTGCCGCCATCAGGAAGAATGTGACAAAGCAGATTTTGAAGCTGCTTGCAGACCTTGATGATGAAAAATACGACAAGTTCTACAGGGAATTTGCTCCGGTCCTGAAGACCGGGGTCCATACCGACGGCGCCAACCGTGACAGGATTGCGGAACTTTTGCGCTACCGCACAACCAAGAGCGGTGACAAGATGGTCTCCCTCCAGCAGTATGTGGACAACATGAAGGAGGGGCAGGAGTATATCTACTACATTACGGGAGAAAACCTGAAGGCCCTGGCAAACAGCCCGCACCTTGAGCTCCTCAAGGAAAAGGACTTTGAGGTGCTTCTCATGACCGACCCCATCGACGAGTGGGTTGTTGAATCCCTGCCTGAATACAAGGGGAAAAAATTAAGGAGTGCCGAAAAGGGTGACCTTGGAATAGAAGATGCGGAAAGCAAGGATGCCAAGGGTTTCGAGGACCTGTTCAAGTTCATGCGGGAGGTGCTTGACGAGAAGGTCAAGGAGGTGCGGCTTTCCGCACGGCTCAGGAATTCCGTTGCCTGTCTCACCGGCGATATGTGGGACATGAGCGCCTACATGGAGAAGATACTGAAGGCGTCCGGACAGAAGGTGCCTGAGAACAAACGGGTTCTTGAGGTAAACCCGGAGCATCCGCTGATGAAGAGGGTAAAGGCCCTGTATGACGGGAACAGGGGCTCGGAACGGCTCAAGGAGTACTGCTGGCTGGTTTATGACATGGCTGTTATCAGCGAAGGGGGCAAGATTGATGATCCGTCCAGGTTCAACAGGCTTGTAGGCGAGCTTGCCAGGGCAGAAAGCCAGGATGCCTGCAAGGCCGAAAAGGCCGAAGCCGCTGCCTGACAGATCATTGCGCAGTCCGGATTCATTTATGCGCTTGAGGACAGATACTGCCAGGTTGGTCCATGCCTTCCTGGCTTTTTTTGTTCTGGTACTTGTTCCCGCATGTTCGATTTTCAGGGGAAGTGGCCCTGCCGTCATGCCTGGAGGGGCGGGCAGTGCCTGCCCCGTGGCCCTGCCCGAGGCCATCAGGACGGCGGCAGCGCGTGCCGCCTCTGTCCAGCTCCGCGCCAGGGTCCAGATTGAGGTGAGGGGCCAGAGGCATCCTTCTTTCAAATGTTTCCTGCGGATGTCGCTGTCTGAAACCGGAGACAGGATAAGGATCTCCGGCACCGGCCCTCTTGGCATATCGCTCTTTGACGCCCTTTTCTCGGGTGATTTGCTCTATCTATACATTCCATCCAGGGACGTCCTGTATGTTGGCGATCCCGGCTCCGCGCTTGGATTTCCTGAAGGTACTGCCGCTGCCAGGATTGCGGCGCTGGTGCTCGATCCGTGGCTTGTGGCAGCAGGAGATGGCGCGGCCCGGCAGGAGTGCGGCGATCTCGCCGGTTATCAGGGCGATGATGCAAGGGTATGTTTCTTTTCTGAAAAGGAAAAGGCATATGCGGTTTTTGACAGGGCTGACCTGGCACCCCTGTCTATCGAAAGTGCGTTTTACTCCGCCTGGTTTGAAGAGAGCGCGGATAATCGCAATGGACTTCCATGCGTATATTATCCAGGAAAAATTACAGTCAGGGCCAGAAATGTGGACCTTGAAATCAGGATAAGGATTCATGAAATAATGCCCGGAACGTATCCGGACTCCAGTGCAGTTTTTGACCCTCTCCGGTTTAAACGCGGCAGGGTCCTGCCGCTTGATGTGCTGCTGCGCGGCGCATGACCCGAGAGTTAAGCAGCGCCAAATCCCCGCCTGCTTCCACCTGCAACCTGCAACTGGCATGGTGCGTGGTACCCCAAACAGCCGCCGCCAGACTATCCGGCTTTTGCCGGAGCGCCTGTTGTCCGATCCGATATATTCTGGAAGCAGTCCAGCATTGAGGCAGTTTTGATCTTTTATCAGCAGTGACGAACCGCCTCTGCCTGCCATTCAACCGCGCAGGTGACATGCAACGAATCTGTTGCGCGCAGGGTATTTTTTTCCACAAGGCAAAACTGATGGACCCGCAAAAAGTCAGCAACGGGCTTTGGCCTTATTGCGGAAAAATTTTGGGCTTATGCACTTTTAGTTTGTTTTTCTGTTTTGTCAAGGTCTTAAGACCTTTGTCGAAGTTGTCGTGTGGAAGAAACAATCCATTTTATCAAGCAGGGTTACGATCTTGAAGATATTCAGGTTTTAACCTACGACCGTTTGAGGAACATGGCTGTTCTTGTTCTGGCAGCATCATATTTTGCCGCAGTATGGCTGGGAACTAAAGCAAGGCGCAATATTCTGGCCATGCATGTTCTGAAAGCGGCAAAACGGTTTTTGGGCATCCCTGATTTTCGATATTATGCCTTGGCTGATGGCATTAAAACAATCTTTAAGCGCATCGGTAAAGGACCATTGCATTC
>JALVQQ010000235.1:0-7116 GCA_027025395.1 Deltaproteobacteria bacterium
GCTCATTGCCAGAAAACGCAGACAGGCACATGGCAAACAATCCTGAGTGGCTTACGCTTAACAGGTTTTTTCGGGACCATTTTGGATGCAGGGTACAGAAAATCCCGCTTGATGCCGGTCTGGGGTGTCCCAACCGTGAAGGGCGCACTGGAGGCGGCGGATGCATATACTGCGACGCAAGGGGGTCCGGCACAGGGGCTGCCGCCAGGGGGCTTGATATAACCGCGCAGATGAAACGCGGCATTGAGTGGGCGCAAAGGCGTTACAAGGCCAGGATGTTCATGCCATATTTTCAGTCTTTTTCAAATACCTGGGCCCCGCTGCCGGTTCTTGAAAGGATTTACAGCCAGGCCCTTGCCTTTGAAGGCGTGGCAGGCATTACAATAGGGACCAGGCCGGACTGCGTAAGCATGGAAGTGCTTGACCTTGTAGGAGATACAGCGGGCAGCCGCATGGTCTGGATGGAGTACGGGCTTCAAAGCGCATCAGACGCCACGCTAAGGCGGATCAACCGGGGTCATACCGTTGAAGACTTTGTAAAAGCCGTTGAAATTACGGCGCGGGCCGGCTTCCTTGTATGCGCCCATGTAATATTCGGACTTCCCGGGCAGAGCCATGCCGAGATGATGGATACGGTTGATCTGCTGGCTGATCTTGGCATTGACGGGATAAAATTTCACAGCCTCTACATACTGCCAGGCACAAGGCTGCACGAAATCCATATCCAGCGGCCCTTCAGGCTGCTGGAGCAGGAAGAGTACGCCGGGCTTGTGGCGGACTCCATCCGCCGCCTTCCCCAGGGCACGGTTATTCAGAGAATTACCGGGGATCCGCCCGCATGGGCCGGAAAGGTCCAGCCCGCTTGGGCATGCGATAAACAGGGCACTACAAGACTGGTAAGAGGTTTTCTGAGGCGGGACAGTGGCTGTGCCGGCGGCGTCAGTCATTAAACGCCACCTCCACGGTAAATCCGCCGTTCGGGGTTTCAAAAGGCATGGCCAGGCAGGGGCCCGTATGGATGTGGGTGATTGAATGGTCTTCTCCGGCAACCACCGTCGGGGTTCCGGCCTGCAGGTTTATGCCCTGGGCATCCAGCCTGCGGCGCGCATCCCCGCATATCATGTTTGTCATCTCTCCCACCGCATCCTTTACCTCTTCGGTGATTTCATTTACAGGCGCGCCAAACAGGTTTGCCACCACGGCGCAGATGCAGTCCTTTTCAAAGGATATGGACATCGAACCCTGGGCCATGCCGGTTATGCCTATAATTCCCGATACATCACCCATTGCGCGGCTCTCTTTCTTCAGGTAGGGCTTGCCGGGAGTGGCCTCTATCATCGCCATGGTCTTCAGGACATTCTGTGCCGCTTCAAGAAACGGATTGATTATTTTCGCATCCATAAACACCCCCTCCGGCGGCATGGGCCGCCGTATCCCGCCGCATTTCCATGTCAGGGTCAACAGTTCCTTTCAATGGCCAGCAGCTTTCTGACCGCCTCCCAGGTCTCCCTGACCAGCTGATCCCTTTTGACAGCCTTGCCTTTCTGTCTGGTCATAACGGGCATTCCCGCCCTTACACAAATTCTTCCGGGTCTGCATGTCATGCTCCCCTTGGGAAGCACCCGGTGGCTTCCGCTTATTGCAACAGGCACTATGGGGCAGCCGGATTTTGATGCAAGCATGAATCCGCCCGGTTTGAACCTGCCCAGGCTCCCGTCGGCGCTTCGGGTGCCCTCGGGGAAAATAACAACGGAGGCCCCTTCCCTGATTCTCCTGGCAGCCTTTTGCAGGCTTCTTACGGCAGCCTTGCCTCCGGATCGGTTAATTGGAACATAACCTGCGGCAAGCATTGCCCACCCCAGCACCGGGATTCTGAAGAGTTCTTCCTTGACCACAAAACGGAATTCTACGGGAAGAGCGATGTAAAGCGCCAGTATATCCATCTGGCTTGCATGGTTGCACGCAAAGATTACCGGGGTGTCTGTGGGGACCTTGTCAAGGCCCGATGTCTTGACCCGTATTCCGAGAATGGCGAACACTGTACGCGCCCATGCCCTGGCGACCCTGTGAACAACAGCGCCTGATCCGCTTATACGGCCCGCCAGCACCGCAACCGGTGCGAAAATCAGAAAAGAAAGGGGTAACACCACGGGAAACAGGATGAAAGTGGTAAATCGTCTCATAAAAAACAAATTTATGAAACCCCGTCCCTTTCGTCAACAGCAAGCTCAAAGGGGCGCACATCCAGGATCTCCCCCGCCACAAAACCGGCCATGTCGAAGACCCTGTCCGCGCTGTCTATAATAACCGAATCGGCACTTACCTTTATTCCCTTGAGCGCGGCGATGCGTTTTTCCTGGCATCGCAGGGTTGAGCACCGGCCCCTCAGCCCCTCATCTTCCATCCAGCGGTTTATTCGCCCTGCCAGCTCACCGCTTCGGGACATGGTGGAATCAAGGAACACGAAAGTAAAATCAGGAGGGAAACGCGACAGCACTCCGGATACGAGATGCCACGCCTGCCGTGTCCTTTCTGTCGGGCGGAACTTCCTGAATATTCGAGCCACGTCACGCACAAAGCCATCGTCCCCCAGGATCAGCGGCCTGCCTGCAATGGCGCTTTCGATGGTGATGAGGCAGTTATAACCGTCAATTATCAGCCTTGCCCCAATCAGCTCCTCAACAGGAACCGTCCTGTTTCGCCGCTGCCGCGCAACAGGCCCGGCGCAGACCGCCCTGAACAGAAAATCCCTTTCCATTCTCCTGAGCTGGTAGTGGTTTGCCACAAACTCCAGGGCAGATGCCGCGCGGTACCCCCTTTCCAGCAGATACCGGTAATCATTCGCGGCCCTGGCGCACGCTTTCATCCTTATCCTGGTCCTGTCCATATTCCGATTTGCCAATTTGCCTGGCGCAAATCCCCTTGCCCTGCGCCAATCTTGCCCTTATTATCTCATTCATGGACATATTAATCTATCCCCATGACATTCTGCTTACCAGGGCGGAGCCCGTAAAAACGATTGACGGCAGCCTCCAGGAATTTATTGACGCCATGATAGCCCGGATGTACAGGGCCAGGGGCATTGGGCTGGCCGCAAACCAGGTGGGCAGTCTCAGGCAGCTGCTTGTAATGGACTGCAGGCAGGAGGAGGGCAAGCCTCCCAGCCCGGTGGTGCTTATCAATCCGGTAATCAGCGCCTGCGAGGGCAGTGAAGTCCAGGAGGAGGGATGCCTGAGCGTACCCGATTTTACCGCAACGGTAAAAAGGCCTTCTGAAGTCGAGGTCAAGGGGTTTGACAGGCATGGCAGGGAAGTTGTCATGCAGGCCGGCGGCATAGAGGCGCGCTGTCTCCAGCACGAGATAGACCACCTGAACGGCATCTGTTTCGTGGACAGGCTCGGCCCTGTCAAAAAGGCCCTTTTCAGGAAAAAATGGGCCAAGCTCAGGGCAGCGGCGGCCAGGAAGGCCCAATCAGCCGCAAGGGAGGGACGCAGGCAGTGAGCCGGAGATACAGGATAGTATATATGGGAACGCCTGATTTTGCAGTCCCGCCCCTTGAGGCGCTTGTGGGCAGTAACCACGAAATATCCGCCGTGGTGAGCCAGCCTGACAGGAGAAAGGGCAGGGGAAGAAAGCTGGTCCCCACGCCGGTAAAGGCTGCGGCGAAACAGGCAGGGCTCAGGGTGCTTCAGCCCGAAAGGGTCAGGGATGAAGAGTTCCTGAAAGAGATCAGGGAGATTGCCCCTGACCTGCTTGTTGTGGCAGCATTTGGTCAGATACTGCCGCAGGCGTTACTTGATATTCCCGCCATTATGCCCATAAACATCCACGGTTCGCTGCTCCCTGCCCTGAGGGGAGCCGCCCCGATTCAGTGGGCCCTTATTGAAAATTATGACCGTACAGGCATAACCATAATGCAGATGGACGCGGGCATGGACACCGGCCCAATGCTGCTGCAGGGGGAACTTTCAATTGCGCCTGACGAGGCCTTCGGCAGCCTTTACCAGCGAATGTCAGAGCTTGGCGCAAAACTCATCATCGAAGCGCTTGACCTGCTGGCCGAAGGCAGGCTGGAGCCTGTGCCCCAGCCGGAAGAAGGAGTAACCCTTGCCCCGCCAATAAAAAAAGAGATGACCAGAATAGACTGGAACATGCCTGCCAGCAGGATATGCGGCCTTGTCAGGGCGCTGGACCCTGCGCCCGGCGCATGGACCGTCTGGAGGGGAGAGCGCCTCAGGCTTTACAGTCCCCGGCCTTCATCCTGCCCGGACAGCGGCGCGCCGCCCGGTACAGTCTGTGCTGTGGAAAAGGATTCCATTTCCGTATCCACGGGAGACGGATGCATTGCAATCAGGGAGCTTCAGAGGGCAGGCAAAAGACGCATGAAATGCGCGGATTTCCTGCGCGGTCAGCCCCTGAAGATTGGAGAAAGGTTTGAGCAGGCCTGACCGGCGCGGGAAAAAGAGCGCATCCGGCCGGGTCAGGAGAAAAAAACAGGGGGCAGGGGACAGAAAACCACCACGCAGCGTCCGGGTGGTTGCGGCAAGGATACTCAATCGCTGGAAATCCCTTGAGCCGGCCAGGCGCCCGCCCATAAACATAATGATACAGGAGGCGGCCGCCAGGGAACTCGGGCATAATCCACCAAACGACAGGGCGCTTCTTGGAGAAATAGTAACCGGTTCGGTCAGGTGGCTCAGGCTGCTTGACAGGATCGTCTGTTCCCGTCTGGACAAACCCGGAAAGATCCCCCCTGAAGTCAGGGCCATTCTTTTTACCGCCTGTTACCAGCTGATATTTCTTGACAGAATTCCCCCGTTTGCAGCAGTCAACGAAGCCGTTACGGCCGCCAGGCAGTGCGGCGCAGGATGGGCGTCAGGGCTTGTAAACGCGGTTCTGAGGCGCATTCTCCGGGCGTACCAGGCGCATGGCATGGAGGGGATTGTTTCCCACGCGGCAAAACGGGCAAGAGACAGCGCAGAACGTATGGCGATACAGGAATCATTCCCCAACTGGATTGTCCGGAGGTGGATTGAAAGGCACGGCCTGGAGACCGCGGTTTCAATGTGCCGTGCCTCAAATGCCCCGCCGCACTTTACCCTCAGGGTAAACCGGCTGGCGTCAGGCCGCGGCGAGGCCGAAGCGCTGCTGGCGGGCCACGGAATTGCGGCTGCGAGGTCAGAGCTTGCGCCAGATGCCCTGGTGCTTGAAAACTTCAGGGGAAACCCGTCCCGAATACCGGGTTTTGAAAAGGGATGGTTCCAGGTGCAGGATGAATCCGCACAGCTTGTTTCCCTGCTGCTGCAACCGGAGCCAGGCCAGAGCATCCTTGATGCATGTGCAGGAGTGGGGGGCAAAACCACGCATATTGCAGAGCTTGCACAGGACAGGGCCTCCATAGACGCCTGGGACAGTGACAGGGCAAGGCTCGGGCTCCTCAGGGAGAACGCCGTCCGCCTCGGCACCGGCTCCATATCAGTTCTGGAAGAAAGTTCATTTGCAAGGCTGAAATCGGAAGGCAAACCGGTTTATGACAGGATACTGGTCGATGCGCCATGCTCGGGCCTTGGGGTGATACGGCGTCATCCGGATATCAAGTGGAACCGGATGCCCGAAGACGTGCCAAGGCTTGCCGAGCTTCAGAAAGAGATACTTGAAGACGTTGCCCCCCTGTTGAAGCCAGGCGGCCTGCTGGTGTACTCGGTATGCACCACGGAACCCGAGGAAGGGGTTGGAGTAGTTGATGAATTTGTTGCATCCCGGCATGGCTGGCAGATTGAACCGGCCGGTTCCGTGCTGTCATGGCTGCCCGCTTCCCTGTTCAACACGCGGGGCATGCTACGGATAGTGCCTGGAGCCGCGACTGCCGACGGCTTTTTCGCCGCGCTTCTCAGGAAAATTTCATAACCTTCCCTGTTCTGTCCGCCTATTGACGCAGTAAACACGCCTGTTTATAGTTCCCGCGAGTAATTTCTTCTCAATCAATCCGTACAAATCCTTGTACCTGTTCAAAGGTACAGGTACAAGGCGGATACTTCAGCGGCTGTTTCAACAGTCCGGGCTACAGGAAAGATGGATTTTAACTGAAGAACAGGAAACTTTTACACCTTGAGCCATACATAACACCATATATACAACGATTTGCAATATTGAAACATCCCGGCACAGACATTATCCAGAACAGTAAAACTGTCCGGTCAGAATAACCGACCGGAATATTCACTCCTTAACAGAAAACTCCCGGAGAGGCTGACAGACATGAAGGCATTAATTGCCCTTGAAGACGGAAGGGTCTTTGAGGGAAGATCGTTTACCGGAAGCGGAGAGACGGCTGGTGAAATTGTGTTCAACACCAGCATGACCGGTTACCAGGAAATCCTGACGGATCCCTCCTACTGCGGACAGATTGTCACAATGACATATCCCCTCATAGGCAACTACGGCGTCAACGATGAAGACGAGGAATCAGCGGGAATTCACCTGGGCGGCTTTGTAGTGCGTGAATATGAACCGATGTACAGCAACTGGCGCGCCAGGGGGGGGCTTGAGGCCTATCTCAGGGACCGTGGCATACTTGGCCTTGAGCAGATAGACACCAGGGCGCTGACCAGGCATATCAGGCTTGCTGGCGCAATGAAGGCGGTAATGTCCACCGAGGATCTGGATCCGGAATCCCTTGTTGCAAAGGCGAGGGCGTCGAGAGGGCTTCAGGGTGCTGACCTTGCCTCTGTTGTGAGTGTCAGGGAGCCTTACTCATGGCAGGACGGCAAAAGGGTTGAATGCAACGGGCAGGTTCTTGAAGACTTCAAAAACCGCACCGGCTGGACCGAAGGCGCGGCCTTCAGGATTGCGGTGATTGACTGCGGCCTCAAGTACAACCAGCTTCGTCTCTTTGCCCGCCGCAATGCCCGCTGCCTGGTATTTCCGGCAGACGCACAGCCAGGCCAGATACTGGACACAAGACCTGACGGGCTCTTTGTTTCAAACGGCCCCGGCGACCCGGCGGCGGTCACCGGCGTTATATCCACCGTGAGGGAGCTGCTGGGAAAACTGCCAATCTTCGGCATCTGCCTCGGCCACCAGATATTGTCCCTGGCCCTTGGAGCAAGCACGTAC
>JALVQQ010000235.1:7126-10794 GCA_027025395.1 Deltaproteobacteria bacterium
GATAGAAATCACGGCCCAGAATCACGGCTTTGCAGTGGATGAATCCACACTGCCCCCGGATGTTGAAATCACCCACGTAAATCTCAATGACAACACGGTTGAGGGAATAAGACACAGGAGCCTGCCTGCGTTTTCCGTCCAGTATCATCCGGAAAATGCCCCCGGGCCCCATGATTCCGAATACCTCTTTGACCGCTTTATCGAGATGATGTCATAACCTCCAGGCTTACTTTCCGGTTGAAAATATAATCATGCCCAGACGTACAGACTTGAAAAAGATACTCATAATAGGCTCCGGCCCAATTGTAATAGGCCAGGCTTGTGAATTTGACTACTCCGGGACCCAGGCCTGCAAGGCCCTGAAGGAAGAGGGTTACGAGGTGGTGCTGGTAAACTCCAATCCCGCCACCATCATGACCGATCCCGAGACCGCCCACAGGACATATATCGAGCCCATAACCCCCGAAGTGGTGGAGCGGATCATACGCAAGGAGCGCCCGGACGCCATTCTCCCGACCCTTGGAGGGCAGACAGGACTCAATACCGCTGTAAAGGTTGCGGATTCAGGCGTTCTTGATGAGCTCGGGGTGGAGATGATAGGCGCAAACCGCGAGGTGATACACAAGGCCGAGGACAGGGAGCAGTTCCGCCAGGCCATGCACAATATCAACCTGCGCATCCCGGAGAGCGAGATAGTCCGGTCAATGGACCAGGCCCTGGAAGCCGCCTCGAAAATCGGCTATCCCATAATCGTGAGGCCGAGCTTCACCCTTGGGGGCACCGGGGGAGGCATTGCCTACAACGAGGATGACCTGAGGAAGATCTGCAAGCAGGGACTTGATCTCAGCATGATCCACGAGGTCATGCTGGAGGAGTCGGTTATAGGCTGGAAGGAGTATGAACTGGAGGTAATGCGGGATACCAATGACAACTGCGTTATCATCTGCTCCATTGAAAACCTCGACCCCATGGGGGTTCATACAGGTGACAGCATTACCGTGGCCCCGGCCCAGACGCTTACCGACCGCGAATACCAGAGGCTCCGTGACGCCTCCCTTGCAATCATCAGGGAAATAGGTGTTGAAACCGGGGGCTCCAACATACAGTTTGCCATAAACCCTGAAAACGGTGAGATAGTGGTAATTGAAATGAACCCCAGGGTCTCCCGCTCATCAGCCCTTGCCTCAAAGGCCACGGGTTTCCCCATTGCAAAGATCGCGGCAAAACTGGCGGTTGGCTACACCCTGGATGAAATTCCCAATGACATAACCCGGGAGACAATGGCCTCGTTTGAGCCAACCATTGACTACTGCGTGGTAAAGATCCCCCGCTGGACCTTTGAGAAGTTCCCGGCGGCCGAGGACCTTCTGACCACCTCCATGAAGAGTGTGGGAGAGACAATGGCCATTGGCCGCACATTCAGAGAGGCCTTCCAGAAGGGGTTGCGCTCCCTTGAAATAGGCAGGTTCGGCATCTCCTTTGACGGAAGGGACCCTTGGGACAAGTCAGGCATCCTGCCGGAAAGAAACGAGATAATCAACAGGCTCCGCACCCCCAACTCCCAGCGCATATTCTATGTGGTGCTTGCCCTGCAGCAGGGATTCAGCATCAGGGAGCTTTACGAGCTGACCAGGATTGACCCCTGGTTCCTGTTCCAGATTGACCGTATCAGGCAGGAGGGCAATGATCTCAGGGAGACAGAGGGTGTTCTGGATGACCCGGACAGGCTCCTTCACTTCAAGCGCGAAGGCTTTTCCGATTTCCAGATAGCGCATCTCAAAAACACCACTGAAGATGAGGTCAGGCGCAAACGCCAGGAGCTTGGCATAAGGCCCGTTTACAAGCTGGTTGACACCTGTGCTGCCGAATTTGAGGCATACACGCCGTATTACTACTCAACGTATGAAACAGAAGACGAGGCCAGGCCCGATGACCGCAGGAAGATAATGATTCTCGGAGGCGGGCCCAATCGTATCGGACAGGGAATCGAATTTGACTACTGCTGTGTCCATGCCTCCTTTGCCCTGGCCGAAGAGGGAATAGAGAGCATCATGGTCAACTCCAACCCGGAGACCGTCTCCACTGACTATGACACCTCTGACAAGCTGTACTTTGAGCCTCTCACCCTTGAAGATGTGCTGCATATAGTTGAAACAGAAAAGCCGGACGGCATAATCGTACAGTTTGGAGGGCAGACCCCGCTGAACCTCGCAAATGCGCTGGAAAGGGCCGGGGCGAAAATTATTGGCACAAGCCCGGACAGCATTGACATGGCTGAAGACAGGAAACGCTTCCAGGCCATGCTTCACAAGCTGGGGCTGGTTCAGCCGGCGAACGGCACGGCGCGCACCCTTGAGGAGGCGCTTGAAATAGCCCGCGCCATTTCGTATCCGGTTGTTGTGCGGCCGTCATTTGTGCTTGGCGGCAGGGCGATGCGCATTGTCTTTGACTCCGATGAACTTACGGAGTTCATGGCCGAGGCAGTGGATGTTTCGCAGGGACATCCGGTGCTGATCGACAAGTTCCTTGAGGATGCGACGGAAATCGACGTTGACGCCATATCAGACGGTGAAATCACTGTAATAGGCGGCATCATGGAGCATGTCGAAGAGGCCGGGATTCACTCGGGTGATTCCGCATGCGTGCTCCCGCCATTCAGCCTTGGCCCTGACATGATGGAGACCATAAAGGAGGCGACCAGGGCCATGGCCTCAGAGCTTAATGTCATCGGCCTTATGAACGTGCAGTATGCCGTCAAGGACAACCGGCTATATGTCATAGAGGTTAATCCAAGGGCTTCCCGTACAGTGCCGTTTGTAAGCAAGGCCACGGGCATTCCGCTGGCAAAGCTCGCCACCAAGGTCATGACAGGCCGCAGGCTCCGTGATCTGGGCCTGGTTGAAGACCCGGTGGTAAAACATATTTCAGTCAAGGAGTCGGTCTTCCCGTTCATGAAATTTCCGGGTGTTGATACGCTGTTAGGCCCCGAGATGAAGTCCACAGGCGAGGTCATGGGCATTGACAGCAGTTTTGGAATGGCCTTTGCCAAGAGCCAGTTTGCCGCGGGCCAGAACCTGCCCACTGGCGGCGTGGCGTTCATGAGCATCCGGGACCGTGACAAGGATGCGTCTGTGGAGATCGCCCGCAGCCTCAGGGAAAACGGCTTTGAAATAATCGCAACCCGGGGCACATGGGAGCATCTCAAGGCGCAGGGAGTGGAAAACAGGCGGGTCTTCAAGGTCTCTCAGGGCAGACCCAACGTGGTTGACCTGATGAAAAACGGCGAGATAGACCTGGTGATCAACACCCCCAGCGGCAAAAACACCATGTCGGATTCCTATCAGTTAAGGCGCACGGCCCTTGAATACGAGATTCCCTACTTCACCACCATAGCCGGTGCGCGGGCCGCCTCAATGGCCATACGGGCGCTTCTCTCCGAGGAGCTTGAGGTAAAGCCCGTGCAGGAATACTACACACGGTAACAGGGAGGGAAATAACATGAAAAACCTGCCGCATAACCACTGTTTATCATGCCCGGGCAGCCTTCCTGTCCCGTGGACGCTTTCGCCGGGCGGCCCCAGGGAAGAGTGCGGTATATTTGCGGTTTACGGTCATCCCGAGGCTGCCAAACTTACTTACTTCGGTCTTTACGCCCTTCAGCACAGGGG
>JALVQQ010000236.1 GCA_027025395.1 Deltaproteobacteria bacterium
TGACAATGTCCCTGGCGGTACCATCAAAGGTGACGCTGCCGACATTGCCAAAGGCATCTGTCCTGGTGGAGCCGCCGCCTGTGCCAACACTCGAGGTGGTGATGGTCCTTACCCATAGATTGTCCGTTCCGGCCGCAAGGACATATATGGCGCTTCCCGAGCCTGTTACATCACCGCGCTCGGCGCTTACGGCATTTACGGCAAAACTGGTGAGAAGCACCTCATAATCCGGCGCGCCGCCTGAACGCACAAAGTCGGTTCCGTCATATTTTATGAAAAAAACAGCCCCGCCCGTACCATCAAAGCGCTTTGCCGAAATTGCAAGGGTGGTGGAGACAGAAGAGCCGGTGTCACCATTTTCCACTATTGCGATATCCGTTGGCAGATAGTCCACTGCCGAATTGTCAGGGTCATAAATCTTGACCCTGGAAGGTGCTGAAAGCGCCCCCGCGGTGGAAAGTTCATAAACATAGAGATACTCGCCGGACAGGGCGAAAACCCTGTCATATTCGGTATCAGGATCCGCATCCATGTCATCCGCCGCCACCCTTGTGACATACAGGGACTCGTCTTCGCCGGTAAAATTGACCACTGTTTCCCGGTCAAGCAGCCCGCCGGGTGAGGCGTCGTAATCGAATGTGGCAACCCCGCCTTCTCCCAGCGCCAGTATCAGCTCTGCTCCACCAGCCGCGGTAACGCCTCTTACACCGTCGTAAACATAACTCTGAAGGTTGTTGTACTCGGGATCTGTTGGCGATACGGAAGCCGCGCCGTTTCTGTCCCTCGGGGACATATAAAGATCTGAAAGATCGGCCTTGGCAAACAGAATGGCGGGCATGAGCGTAAAAAAGAATGCCATAAACAGGCAAATGAGTGGAAAATTCATGGCGGGTTTTATGCGCGAGCATTTTATATCAAACATTTTTCACCTCGTTTAACGTACAGTTATGTCTGTGGTTATCTGTTCGGTCTTTTCACTGTATCCAACCATCAGCCTCAAGGTATAGGAGCCCCTGGGGACATCCACCCCGGGCATGACAAGCCATCCCTCGTTACGCACCGGGTCTACAAACCACTGACTCAGGGCGACCACGCCCGCCAGAACATCCTGGCCATTGATGGTGAGACTTGCCTCTCTTATGTCATCGAGGCGTGGAAGGTACATAAAAAGATTTGCGCTGGAGTCAGGCACGCTCCACATCACAGGGCCGGAGGGTTCCCCCCACATGGCCGGCCTGACCGCTGTTATACCTTCAAGGTCGGCATCCAGGGAACCCGGGGCAACCCCGAAAAGATACGGCTCGGGCCCGGTTATCCGAAACCCGAACTCCAGAACCGCCCTTTTTATATTGGCTGATGTAACCATGTACCCAAGCCTCACCTCTGATCCCGCGGCGGCGGCATTGACCACCATGCCATCCGGGCCGGTCACACCTGAAAACGCCAACCTGTCAGCGGGAAAAGTTACCTTCATGCCACCGGCTGAAAGATTTTTCGTGCCTCCGTCTATTACAGCCCTCATGACCAGACGGTTCCCGTCCACATCCACATCGGTTATGTCCAGCACAGCACCTAGGCAGCTTGCGGCGCTCATTACAACGGCTGTGATCAATCCAAGGATTGTCATCCCTGTTTCTGTCTTGAATCCCATCTGTATACTCCTCCGCGCAGACAGTATGCCATGAATGAAATACTGGCGGAAAAAATTTATGCGGAACACCCCGCCGAAGCCAAAAATTATAATATTTATCGGCTGTTTTCCCTTATAACTTTAATTCCCGGCACCTATGGCGCCACCCTGAAAGGCACGACCGCCCTGCCATAAACCGCGTCCTCGTCATCAGGCCCTGTTCCTGGCGGCACAAGGAAAAACGACACCTCTCCGGAGCCTCCATAACGACCCGGCGGCAGGGATACAAGCCTGGTTTTCATTCCGCTGAAAGGAGTCGCCGGCCATGACCTCAGGAAGGGCCGCATCTGAGCCATGCCTTCATGGCATGATTCGATCTGCAGGTAGCCGCCCGGCCCCATGACCGCCGGGCAGTAGTATTTCTGTTCCGAGCCGTCGGGCCGGAAGGTGACAACAAGGTAGGCGTCCACCACAACGTCTGAAAGGACCGCCAGATCCATGCCTGCATGAATCTCCTGGCCAGGACTGAAACTCGAGGCCCTGCTTCCGTCTGAACGCATGAGCGTTACACCGGGTTCGACGGATGAAGCCTGCCCGGTGGCGCTTTGGCCAAGCTCCGCGCCGTAATAGGCAAAGAGTGAATTTCCCAGGGAATCGGTGAATATCACGTCATACACCCCGGAACTTACGCCGCCCCGCCAGAAGTAATGCATGGAGCCGTTGAGGTACTGCTGCTCAAGAGGCTGGACATGACCACCTGATGTCCACACAAACCTCGGGGCTGTTCCACGTGGAAGCAACGCTGTGACATCGAGATCCACGCCTATGCTGTCCACGGCTCCATCAGGCGGCGGAATCAGGTAAAAACCGGAATCGGTCAGGACCAGATATGCCGGCCTGGTGGAGTTGTCCACCCTGTGGCTTACAGGAACGATATCCTGCGGTGCGCCTGGCATCGGGTAGAAGGCTGTCTGCAGCATTGCGTTGTCCGTAAGCTCCACAACGTACACACCGGAACGAACAAGAACGTATCCGTAGGTTCTGCCTTGCGCAGCAACAATCCTGATCCTGTTTATGTCCCGTGCGTCAAGCTGCTCCTGGGCCGTAAACCACAGGCCGGGCACTGACTGATTGCCTGCCTGCGCCGGGTTGAAAAGCTGTGTACCCGAGGCCCTGGCCACGTGAAGCACATCGGTTTCGTCGGCAAGAAGCAGGTAGTTTGCGGTGGAAGCCATGTTCCTTGGGAGGTAATCTGAAATCCCCAGGCTCCTTGAGACCGGCATGGACCAGACAGAGGCGTCTATCCCCACCACGGAACCCTCTTCGGTTACAGCAACAATCCCGGTTCCCATGCCTGATATTTTCAGCACTGGAACAGGTATCGAGGCCTGAAGGACCGGATCCACGCCACCATCCTCAGCGGAAAGCGTGTAAAAGAAGAGACCGGAGGAGGTGCCCACCAGGATATTTTTTCCTGAAAAAAGCACATCCCTTATCTCCCCGGACACGTTCATGGCGGCTGCCAAATCAACCGTATTTCCGGCCTCCGGACTGTACAAGTAAAGATTGAGCCTGGAGGGAGAAACCCTCACGGCGAGCAGGTATCCTTCCGCGCCGCCCCGGCCTCCGCCTTCCTGAACCGGCAGAGGCGCGCCGGCCATAAGACTGCTGGCTGCCGAAGGCAGGTCCGCCCGTGCCTTTCTGTTGACGGAGGCCCTGACATAATCGTATGAAAACACGACAAGGCCGCCATCCCTGTTTACCACACCTGTATTATCCGCGGGAAACCAGACGGTCCTTCCCGCAGGGACGTTGTCGGGATTTGCCACGCTCTCCACCGGACCGGCGGGAGCAAGTGCATAAAGGGCGTAACGGACCTCGCCGGCGTCAAGCTGCATGGGCCCCTCTGTGCGCCGCATGTAATTGTTCATGGAGAGAGTCAGGCGCACAGGGCCTGTACTGTCCAGGCCGCTTATCACAAGACGGCCGGAAGAATCGGAGCGCACGGCCCCCGGATATTCAGAGCCCCGGCTTCCGACAGGTGTTATCTCGGCAGTCGCCCCGGCAAGGGGCATGAAAGTATCACCGTTTACCACCAGGGCCTCAAGCCTTGCGCTTTCGGAAGACTCCTCGGGAAGACCCTTTACATAATCCATTACATCCGGAAGGGTTATATGCCACCTGGGAGACGATCCCTGCCAGATGGATATATTGTCAACATTAACCGTAACATGGCCCTGTTCCGCTATAACCATCCCATAAAGGCCGGGGGATATATGACGAATATCGGCATTGCCGGAATCATTGGTGTAAAGGGTGCGAAGCATCCTGCCTCCTGCATCATTAAGATTTATCTTCGCCCTCTTTACCGGGCTGCCGGAAAGGTCGGACACGTGGATGAAAATGGATGCGTCGTCCCCTGAGGAAATCTCCTGGACAAGCGGCGTGGCGGATACAATACAGCCTCCTGAAAGGGTAAACAGCCTCACTCTTGTCTCCATTCCCGCCCTCAGGCTGCAAGGAACCCGGACAATCTCGCTCCAGTCGCCAGAGGGCGACGGCGAAGCGGCCTCGAGCAAGAGCCCCTGCGCAGGCCCGAGCCCTTCGGCCCTCCAGGAGCCGTCGCTGCCGGTCAGGCCGGAGGCCAGCTCGGAACCCTGGCCAGAGGCAAGAACCATGGATATGCCGGAAACAGGCTGGCCGTTTCCGGATTCCGTTGCCCAGGCTACAATATCGGACTTGAGGCCGGGGTCAGGCACTGATCCATCCGTGCAGGAGTCATAAACCGGCCTCAAGATCGTGGTCAGATGCGGATTTTTTATATTGAACGAATAAACAGTGCCCACTCCCATTGATATCTCGTACTCAACCCCCTCGTAACCCGGGGTAACAGTGGTTATTCTGTACCGTCCCGGCAGATCGTGGGTAAAGGATGCCCTTCCCTGGTCATCGGATACCAGGTCAAACCTTTCCATGTCATCAAGCGAAACCACGGTTATGGAGCAGTCCGGGACAGGCCTCCCGTTTTCATCCACCACAGTAAAATCCCCTGTTACGAGAAGGGGATTGCCCCCACCCGTGGAGGTCATGGATACGTCAGTGGAGTCAGGCAGGAAATAGAAGGTGTAGCCGGCATAGTAACCATCCCTGGCAACCAGGGGAGAAAGAACGCTCAGCTCACGCCACTCAAGGCCCCCCTGGCCGGTATTTGTGCTTTCCCTTGAAAGACGCAGCTCCATGGGCTGCTCCTCCAGGTCAAGCGATGTAAATACCATGGTGCCGTTTGCGGAGACCGTGCCCGAACCAAGGATATTGCCGCTTGCCATGCCAAGGAGCCTGGCATGCAGTCCGCCAACGACATTTCCGTCTGAAGGATTCTTTACCGTTACTGCAACTGCCGGGCAGACCGTGGAGCCATCCCCCCCCTGGGCTCCCTCCCGCCTGTCCGCGTATTCAACCTGCGGTGTTATGACCGGCACTATCCGTATGTAGCGCCTCAATGTCTGACCGGAGGCCAGAACCTCCTCAAAACCAACGCCCTGGTAGCCCTCCAAAACCACTTTTATTTCCACTGTGCCCGGAAGCAGGTCTGACACCAGGGCAAAACCGTTTCCGTCAGTGACAACCGTGGGATAGGCCGCGCCATTCTGCCTTATATGGATCTGCGCTCCGGGTACCGGGCGGTCAGCAGTATCGGTTACGGTAAATTCAATGGAGGGCCTGCTGGAAGAATCAGCCGGTCTTTCATCAGAATATTCCTCCACTGAGGCATATATCCCTGTAAACGGCAGGGTGACCGGTAAAATTCTGCTCTCGGCAATATCGTATCTGCTTATGTTTACTGACTGTGAAGCGCTCCATGTTATTCCGTCTGGTCCCTGGCTGGAAGAAGTCCCGATCCTGACCGAATAGTCCGTATCCGGCGCCACAGGAGAAAACAGGACCCTTCCGCCACTGTCTGTCAGGCCCTGGATATGGAAATCCCCTGGCCCTGACATTTCCGCCTCCAGGCCGGAGACTGGCTCATACCCGGCACGGGGATCAACGGTTTTGAGCCTTACGGCCGTGCCGGATGCGGGGCTCACCACAATGGAGAGCTCACCGGTGGACGAGCTGAACCTCACAGGCCCCTTGATTGAAGAAAAAAGCGTATCCGTCCTGGCGTACCAGTACAGGTCGATATCCCGCCGCACCCGGTCTATATGGCAACACCCGTCCCCGAACGTGGTACAGGAGTATGAGCCGCGCATGTCGCGCACCAGCGCACCGGCAACAGGCTCTTCACCATCCGCATCCTTGTAAACGCAGGCATGGACCCTGGAATAAGTATAAACATCCCCTGAAGGCGGAACCAGGGACATGATCGGCAGTTCCACATCAACTGCCTGGTCCTCTGGCACGTCCACTGTCGCGCCGGAACCCTCGTAAAACTCCTTTCGGGCCTCGACACGGTATGTTCCCCGGGAGAGGTGCTCAAAGACGCACAGGCCATCAGCGCCGGTAAAGCACGAGGTAACAAGCGAATCACCGGAGAACAGCAGAACAGATGCTCCTGATACAGGGAGCCCGGATGCATAATCCACAACCGTGGCATTTATGGCCCCAAGCACGGTAACCACCACATCCTCGCGAACTCCAAATACGCTCCAGTCGGTACCGGCGTTGCCGTCTGAGCCCAGGGCGACACAGACAAGAACATGCACTCCTGTTTCATACTCCAGGGATGCATAGGGCCCCTGCGCCACCACCAGATCAGTTCCAAGGGGCTCGGTTATGGCGAACGGATTCACCCAAAAGATCCGGGGCTGCGGCGTTTCCGGCGCGGATGCGCCCGTGACCGCGCTGAGGATTATGTTGCTTTCCTCATAGCGCCTTTCATTTTCAGGGGACTGGATGGATACATCCGGAAGCCCGGTTCCATTGTCAAAGAAAATGGCCCCTCCGCCCTGACGGTAAGTGAGCAGGTCACCCATGGAAGGCATATTCCTTATGACCTGTAACAGGGTGACGCCGCCCGGAGGCATCACATCGAGATCAAAATGGAAATATGCCAGGTAACCGGCGCCTGCGGAGTTTACCGGTGTCTGGAAAGCGAAGGAAAAACGGATGGTGCGCAGATAGGGGCGTGTTGCATCAAAAAGCGGCTCAAGCACCGAGGCTGCGAAAAAAAAGGGGGCTCCCTGCTCCGCCAGGGGACCGCGGTCAACCCTGACAAGATTGCCGTTGATCAAACCGGGAGAGACATACCTGCTGTCATACAGAAAATCTATCGCGCCTGACTGCAGCCTCTCTCCCTTTACAACAAGGGGCACCCTGACGCTGCTCCCCTGTTGACCGGATACCGGGGGCATGAAGAAGATGTTTGTGGCAGCCTGTGCTGATACGGAAACAACTGTCAGGACAAAAAATGTAACAGACAGCGCCAGACAGGCAAAATTGGACTTTTCTGAAAATGACATGACCCTGCGTTTTACCGGATGTGCAACCTGAACAGAGATAAGGCCCGGGACGGCAAGATTCTTTCATAAACCGCCCGGGCGCCAGGGGGAGGACCAGATGAGATGCGTTTTCAAGGCTATCTCTTCATCTGGAGAAGCTCGTTCATCATCTCGTCTGTAGTGGTAATAACCCTTGAATTGGCCTGAAACGCCCTTTGGGTGGTAATAAGTTTGACAAACTCCGTGCCCATATCCACGGTGGACTGCTCAAGGGCGTTGGAGGCTATTGACCCCAGGCCATTGCTGCGAGGAGGGCCGGTAATCGGCGCGCCCGAGGCAGTGGTCTCGGTAAACAGGGTGCCCCCTGCCTTTGACAGGTCCGTGGGGCTGTTAAACCTTGCAAGCGCCACCTGGGCCAGCGATATAATGCGGCCATTTGAATAGCTTCCAGAAATGATGCCCTCGGAATCCACGCTTATGCTCTCAAGAAAACCCGCGCCAAAACCGTTCTGGTCGTAAAACAGGGTGCTTGAACGGTTGGCGTACTGGGTGGTGCTGATCGCCTCTGTATTCCAGCCTGATACAGTGGGAGGAGTTGTGGTCCTGTCAACAGTGGCGTTAGCGCCAAAGTTCAGCTCGATTATCTGTGCAGACAGATCCTGACCCGTGGATGGATCTGTCGTGCCCGTGGCCGGCATAAAGAATGTAACCAGCTGCGGATAGTTGTGGTCGCCGTAGGTTACGGACTCCCATGCGCCTCCGTTAAAGCGCTGTACGGATGAAGTCGGGTCGCCAGCCGTACCGTAAATGGAATCTATCTGTCCCTGTGGGGTAAACTTGATATGACCCCGCATGAGCATGCCGGCGCTGTCAGTGCCCGCAGCCGCGCTGCGGTCCTCGTCCGGATTGATTGTGACCAGGAATTCCCATTCCCGCTCGTTGGTCGTGCGGTCAAAATAGATGCTCAGGTCATGGGTGTTGCCCAGGCTGTCATATACCGACAGCGTTGACTTGTATTCGTAGTGTACGTTGGGCGTAAGCTCGCCGGCCGCCTTGCCGGATGTGGAAGTCCAGTCATCCCACAGTGTCGAACTGCTTACAGGACCTGTAATTCTGCTGTCCAGGTTCACTGCAACCGTGGTCTGGTCAGTGGCCACCGGGGGGGATGAATTGGCGATCTGGATTTCGTTGATTGCGCCAATTATCTCCGCGCTGCCATCAGGCTGCGTCTCCATCTCCCAGCCCTGCACCCTGAGGCCTGAAGGATTTACAAGATAGCCATACTGATCTATGTGAAACTGGCCGGCCCGGGTAAAGTACTGGCTGTTTTCCACCTTGGGGTCAGACACAATGAAAAAACCGTTTCCGGCTATGGCAAGGTCCGTGGGTGAAGTGGTGCTTTCAAAAGAACCCTGGGAAAAGAGCGGGGCCACGTCCGACATGGCCGAGCCCCTGCCTATCTGTGATCCTGCCCTGGCCGTATTTACCGACTGGGCCATTATATCCTGGAAGGTGGCCCTGGCCCCCTTGAAGCCAGTGGTATTCGTATTTGATATGTTGTCGCCAATAACCTGCATGGCTATGCCCTGGTTCACAAGGCCGCTTACGCCTGAATAAAGTGCGCTGGAAAGTCCCATTGTGGTCCTCCTTGGAATATGTTTATTTCATTATCCTGGTGTGTCGGGTTCTGAACAAATCCGCCCGAACCCCTTCGTGCCTGCCTGAAAGGTGCTGCCGGCACTTGGCTGCATCAGCCCTCCACCATCCTTATGTCCTCTATCGTTATCTCGTCGCCGTCCAGCACCGAAAGCACGGGAAGTCCCTTGTCATCGTAGCTGACCCCCTGCACGGTGCCGGTTGTAAGCGTCGGCACATCCACTTCGTTACCCTCGGTGTCAAGGGCATTCACAGACACCCTGTAGAAGCCAGGCGGCACCTGATTGCCATTCATATCCGTGCCGTCCCAGTCAAGTGTTTGTGAGCCCGAAGCCACAAAGCCCATGTCAATCCTTGAGACCACTCCTCCCTCCATGTCATGAATGGTCACTGCACACTGGCTGACAGGCCGATCCAGCTCCAGACTGAACTTTTCAGGCCCGTTCTCACCCACCTCAAGGATATTTCCATGATATCGCACACGGTGCCCCACCATGGTCACGGCGCTCATGTATGTTGCGGTATTCTGGGCGCTTACCAGTTCCTCCATTGCGTCATTGCTCTTGTAGAGCAGATCCACCATGTTGAACTGGGCGACCTGCTGGGACATGTCGGCGCTTTCCATCGGGGCCATCGGGTCCTGATACTGAAGCTGGGTGACAAAGAGTTTCATGAAATCGTCCTTGTTCAGACTGCCGTGCTCTTCGGCGGTTTCGTAAACAATCGAATCATCCTTGGAACTGGTGAAAATCCTGTTTGTTACCGATGCTGTTTCCATAATATCTGTCCTGTCCGTCCTGGGTATCTCAAACTATCATGTGCAGAAGTCCCGATTCTTCTCCGGGCGCGGAAGCTGCGGGCTGTTCCGCAGCGGCTGCTTCGGCACTTGCTTCCCCGCTGAAAACAGCGCTGTCCGGCCGCGCGCCGCCAAACCCCTGGCCGCCGCCGTGCCCGGAGCCTGCGTGCATATTGTTATTTCCCACGTCAGCCCCGGTCAGTGAAAAACCATTTGAAGCAAGGTGACCGCGAAGGCTGTCCATGCCGGAAGCTATAAGGTGTCTTGTATCAGGATTGTCTGTCAAAAACAGGGCCCTTACCTCGTTATTTCCATGCACGGACAGACGCACCGTAACCGAGCCCAGCTCTGGCGGATTAAGATGCAGGACGGCCCGGTTCCTGTTCATCTGAACCGCCCTGGTTACGCCATGCTCAAGCTGTCTGACCAGCCGGGGAAGCCTGGAGAGGCTGTCATTGTCTGACGGCGCGCCGGCATCTGCCGAAAATGCCGGGGCGGCAAGGTTGAAACCATGCCGTGGCGCGGCTTCATGCCCGCTGCTCCCGGACATGCCCGGGCTATCCTTGGCGGTTGTCGCACCATCCGGAGGGTCCGGCCGCAGAGAGCCAACGGTGTTGCTGTCTCCCGGCCCCGGCAATTCATCACCATCCGCCTGCACGGCCGGACGGCTGCCTCCAGGCTGCAATGCCCCGGCTTCTTCAAGAACCTGCGCCTCTGCAGCTTGAGGCACTGTATCAGCAGCTTTTTGCGCATCTGTCTCTCTCCTGTTTGCATGCGCCGGCCCTGCTTCACTGCCGGAGTAGAAAATTTCAATGGTGTCCCTGTCTCCAGGGGAAAGAATTTCGCGTTTAACTCCAGGCCCGGCGCTGTTCGAATAGAACCCTGTTCTGGCTGAATTGTCCGCAACGCCTTCAGGCGGGCCGGAGACAGAACTGTTCCGGTTTGACAGTGGCGCCGCCCCCTTTGGAATCATATGAGGGCCTGGCATCTCCTGTTCAGTGGTTGCTTCCGGCGCCGGGTAAGCTCCAGCGGCACCATTCAGGCCTCCAGACCTGTTTTTAGCGCCTGCCTTGAAATTTTTGTCAGTCAGAAAATCAGCCGGTTCACCGGCAGATTCACTGGCCGAAGGGACTTCCTCCAGGGCGTTAGCCGCCTGGTAACCAGACCGTGAAGCGCCGGCAGGCACCGGAGAGAC
>JALVQQ010000237.1:0-1282 GCA_027025395.1 Deltaproteobacteria bacterium
GCGCTTAGCTGCCCCGACTGTTTCATCCTGTGTATCAGCACATGGTTTGCAAACTCGTCCAGCTTCCTTACCTGCTCTCCCTGCACATTGATTTCGCCGGTAAGGCCAAGTATATCCACCAGACCGGCCTTGTTCACCTCTCTTGAAATAATCTTGGCTGCAAAAATCAGCTCTCCCATGAGCCGTGTAAACTTTCCCGTTGCCATCGGGATCTCTCTCTGGTGCATTAACAGGTGTTCGGTAACAGTAATGCCTAAGCCTTCCATGTTCTGATTGCCCCCTTATGCCTGATTTCCTGCTGCAACCCGGACAGTTTCTGCAACCATTGCATGGTGACGACATGCATTAAAACCAGCGCAAACGCGCGATGCGTCAAATCGCCTTGAGTCAAAATAATGGATACTTCCCAACAGGCCGCTCAAAATCCTTCCCTGTCTGTCTGAAGCGTGACGCAGATACAGCCAGCAGCACCCGCCCGGTGTCTGTTTCCAGTATATATTTTTTTGCATGCGCTCTCAACCGCTTATCTTTCGGTGGGGTATTTTTCAGGCCCTCCCCCGCTTCATATCGGCCATTTCAAAATGGATAGCCGTACAGCGCGGGAGTATTTTGTATCTATGGGGCAGCAGGCTCCTTTAACAGGGAACCCCGAAAAGTTGCAACCAAATCAAATTCTGCCTGCTTCTCATTGACAACAAAAACCCTGCGGCTCTAAAATAAATTTAAAAGGATGACATGGAGTTGACTATTTCCATCAGTCCTGCTCACAGCAATTACTTCCCATCAGCCACGTTTTTCACCTCAAGGGGGTAGCACTCATGGGCAAGTCCTCTGCAACCACATCTCGCATTCCTTTCGGCATGGCCGCAGTGGCCATATTCACTGTAATCTTCTTTTACACGGCATTCGCCCTGGCGCTGACAGATGATAACGGTGAAACTCCGAAGAACACCAAGGAGGCAGAACTGCGGCACAGCCACAGCACTGACCATTTTGAAATTTTTTACAACACCGATACAGAAGACTATTACGAGGGGATAACCTCGGACGAGGCCCGGCAGGCCGGAGAGTTCCTGGAATGTGCATGGTCATTCTACACTGAACCGCCCACTGGCGCCTATGCATTCAAGAAGCTGAAGGAGCTTAAGGGTCTGGATTCTGACTTTGATGAAGATGTAAAGAAAATTCCGGTATGGATCAAGGGGACCACAAGTAAAAAATGCGAAAATGGCGGAAGTTGCACGAAATGCGGGCCTGGCTGCCTGAAGGTCATGCATAGCGG